>JANXOQ010000180.1 GCA_025357775.1 Ferruginibacter sp.
AAAAAATAATTTTTTTTCAAATAAATAAGTGTTCCCATTTTACAGATTAAACTTATGTATATCAAAGAATTGAGAAGTTTTACTTTGAATGAAAATTATTGATAACAAAATTGTGAAAAAGGTTATCTGAAAAGATTAAAATAAAAGTTTGGTAATTATAAACTTATGTAAACAAAATAAAAATAAGGTATAGCAGTATTTTATTTGTAAACATATTTCATCGCTTACCATATTCAAAAATTAGTAATTAATTAAAATTGTAGAAGTACAAAAAATGCTGAATTATAATTTGTGATATTCAATACATTAAAATTTAATTTATAAAACTAAAATAATTAGTATATTGTGAAAGCATCTTAGTTTATCATAATTTATTATTAAAAATAAAAAATGTACGCAATTGTAGATATAGAAACAACAGGAGGTAGTGCTGTAAACAGTGGTATTACAGAAATAGCAATACATATACATAATGGAAAAAGAGTTGTGCAGCATTTTACAACTTTAATAAACCCAGAAAGAAACATACCTTATTTTATAACCGCACTTACAGGTATTAGCAGTTCCATGGTCGCAAATTCACCTACGTTTAAAGAAGTTGCGCACACAATTTTTGAATTGCTTAAAGAAAATATTTTTGTAGCTCACAACGTAAATTTCGATTACTCATTTGTTTTTCATCAACTAAAACAATGTGGCTACGAATTAAAAGTAAATAAACTATGTACAGTAAGGCTTGCACGCAAAACTCTGCCTGGGCTACCCTCCTACAGTTTAGGAAATTTGTGCAGAAGTTTAAAAATTAATATTGAAGATAGGCATAGAGCAGACGGAGATGCTGCAGCTACTGTAATTTTATTTGATAAAATACTAGAAATTGGAGGAATGCAACATATTGATAAAATGCTAAAACGCACCTCTACAGAGCAATGGCTGCCATCACAGCTTGATAAGAAAAAAATTATATCATTACCAACAACAGTAGGCGTATATTATTTTCATGATGAAAAAGGGAAAATAATTTATGTAGGCAAGGCTATTAATATACGAAAAAGGGTAACCAGCCATTTTACACACAATGATACAAGTAGTAGAAGACAAAAATTTTTAAGACTAGTAGCAAATATTACTTACAGAGATTGTGCAAGCGAATTGCACGCACTTATTTTAGAAAGCACTGAAATAAAAAGGTTGTGGCCAAAATATAATTACGCTCAAAAACAACCCATGCAAAAATATGCTTTATATTCATTTGAAGATAATAGAGGCTACACAAGGCTTGCTATTGACAAAAGACAAAAAAATTTTCCAGCGGTATATTGTTTTAATCTATTACATGAGGGGCAAATATTGCTAAGAAAAATGATGGATGAATTTGAATTAAATGAAAAGCTCTGTTATGTAAATAAAGAGCCTATTAACATAAAAGATTTAGAATTTATGGAAGAACCAAATCTTTATAACGAAAGAGTAAAAAATGCAATTATTTCTTTACATCAACAATTACCCACATTTGCATTGCTAGATGATGGTATTAATAAAAATGAGAAGTTATGTTTTTTAATAGATAAAGGTAATTTTTGGGGTATGGGATTTATTCCTTCACATATTAATACAACTTCATTAGAAATTTTAAAAAATAGATTACAGCCATATACTGACAATGATT
>JANXOQ010000186.1 GCA_025357775.1 Ferruginibacter sp.
ATTATTAAGTAAAAAATTTATAGAGACTTGTTTAAAACATCCGCTACTACTACATGCAACTGAGTGTTTCCTACACATAGCTTTGACTTTAAAATTATTGATATAAGCACAAAGATAACTATGGAATGTTTACAGCAATCATAGGTTTGTATTTTAAATTTTTAATAAAACGATATTTTCAAAAAAGCTACAAACTTATCAATCAACTAAAAAATAAATCAATCAATTATTCCCCTACCTATCGCTAGCATATAAGCATGCGCTGCTTCATAATCACCTTTTATATCACCATCCAAAATAGCATTTCGTATAGAGTCTTTTATTACACCAACTGTTTTTGAAGGAGGGAGGTTAAAAGTTTGCATAATTATTTCACCAGTAATAGGCGGTTGCCAATTACGCAAATTATCGGTTACTTCTACTTCTTCGCAACGCTTTCTTACTACTTCAAAATTTTCTAAAAAACGTTTTACTTTTTGTTTGTTTTTAGACGTAATATCTGCATTACACAATTTCATTAAGCTATCAATATCTTCTCCTGCATCAAACAGTAATCGTCTTATGGCGGAGTCTGTAATATTTTCTTTGGTAAGGCTTATTGGGCGAAGATGCATTTCTACCATTTTTTGTACAAACTTCATTTTTTCATTGAGTGGTAGTTTTAGCTTCGTAAATATTTTTGGCACCATACGCCCACCCACAGCTTCATGCCCATGAAAAGTCCACCCGTATCCTTGTTCAAATTTTTTAGTATTTGGTTTTGCTATATCATGCAGTACAGCTGCCCATCTTAACCATAAGTCATCTGTAGTATCACAAATATTATCTACTACTTGCAATGTGTGGTAAAAATTATCTTTATGCCCATATCCATCTACAAACTCTGCACCTACCAATGCTACCATTTGCGGAAAAATAATTTGTAATAAACCTGTTTTGTATAACAAATCAAAACCTATGGATGGCTTTTTACACATCAATATTTTATTAAGTTCCTCAGTAATTCTTTCTGTTGTTATTATTTTTATACGATTAGCATTATCAGTAATTGCTTGTAGTGTTTTTGTTTCAATGGTAAATTGCAATTGTGTAGCAAACCTAATCCCACGCATCATTCTCAGAGGGTCATCTATAAATGTTTGTGTGGGCGCAAGAGGTGTTTTTAATATTTTACGTTCTATATCAGCAAGTCCATCAAAAGGGTCTATAAATGCACCAAAGTCTTTTTCGTTTAAAGAAATACTCATGGCATTTATTGTAAAATCTCTACGAAGTTGGTCATCTTTTAGCGTGCCAATTTCTACCGTTGGGTTACGGCTTTCTTCTGTGTAACTTTCTTTGCGGGCTCCTACAAATTCTATTTCCTCATCTTCAAATTTTATTTGTGCTGTACCATAGGTTTTAAAAATATTTGTTACAACATTTTTTCCAAATCGCTTTGCAGTTTCTTCTGCAAGCGCAATACCATCCCCTACACATACAACATCAATATCTTTTGTATTCCGCCCAAGTATTTTATCTCTTACAAAACCTCCAATTACATAACTCTTCACGCCAATATTTTTAGCAGCGTTAGATATTTTTTTAAAAATAATTTGTTCTCGTTCTGAAAGATTTATTTGCATTTGATTACAAAAATAAGCAATACCAATATTATTTATTCTTTTTTCAGCCAATACCTTATTCTAAAAGAGTCTTCATGCACATGGGCTGGCTTTACAAGTCTTTTTTCAATTGCAAATTTTTACTACTTTTTTCTTTTGCCTATTTAGCTAATGCTGCTGCTTGCCTAAATACAACAGCTATTCCATTTTGTTGGCGCATTTCAATTATACTAATTCACGGTACGGCTTGGGTCTTTAGTTTTGTTTTATTGTTTTAACTATAAATAAATGTACTACTATTATTTCTTTCTTTTTTGTTACTTTTTTCTTCGTTAATACTCAACTTTATGGTAATATAATTTTTAAATAAAATCTGTTAGCCCCCAAGCGCATTATGGCTAGGGCAAGATAATTTAAGGTCTAGACCTAACTTTAAATCTTCGGGGCTTCTTTTTGAAAAGTACCATATAGAAAATAGTAAATCAACTACATTTATAAGGTCTAGGTAAATG
>JANXOQ010000189.1 GCA_025357775.1 Ferruginibacter sp.
ATATCGACTATCAAAATTTAGGAGAATTACAATTAGCATTTCAAACTTTTCAACTATCGTACAACACATTTCACAATTATTTATCGGGTGGCTTTTATTTAAGCAAAGTAAATATGCTCAATAAAGATTTAGCGTTCTTAAAAAAAATGCACAATAATTTGTTAGAACAAAAAGGTTTAAATACGGACGATTTAAACCTTTCACAAAAAAACTTTAATGCAAACAAATCTTTAAATGATGATAAAGTAATAGCTGACGTAGAATTTAGAAATGAAAGCAGCAAACTAATTAGCAAAAAATTATCTCTGCCACAAATAAGCTCTTCAATAATAAGCAACGAAGCACAACAAAACGAAAAGCAAAAAGAAATTGCCGAGTTACAAAACACAATTGCACAGCAAAAAAGTATTTTTACACAATCATTAAACACATTCAAAAGCCAAATAGAAGATTGGAAGAAAAAATATTTATTGGTTGCCCCTATTGATGGAAAAATTGCATTTGCAACTTTCCTACAAGAAAACCAACAACTTCAGGCCAATCAAATTATCTGTTTTATCAATCCCGAAAACACTCAGTATTATGCAGAAGTTTATATCCCTCAAACAAACTTTGGCAAAGTTAGAACAGGGCAAGAGGTATTATTAAAATTCCCTTCATATCCATTCCAAGAATATGGAAGCGTAAGTGGCAAAATTGATTTCATTAGCAATATAAATAGCGATAGTGGTTACATAGCAAAAGTAATTTTACCGCAAGGTTTAAATACGAGCTATAAAAAGCAGATACAGTTTAGAGATGGTTTACAAGCACAAGGCGAAATAATTACTCAAAATATGAGATTGTTAGAGCGATTTTATTACAATATAATCAAGCAGGTTAAAAAATAAATCTTACATTTTAATTAACAACACATTATAAATATATCGCAACCTTGTAATTATCTTGTCATTTACTAAAACTAATATATATGCCAAGTACATCTGAAACAGGTCATGCAAAAAATGTAGCAAACTTTGAGGATTTAATTTCATTCTGCACTGCTTACGGTGCTGTTTATAATCCTTCAAAAGAATCGCTTACCATTACCAAATTAAAAGAATTAGAAACTGCAGCAAAGCAAACCCTCCAACAAGTAAAAACAAATAAAACAGGTTTTGACAATGCCACCAATGAAAGGCAAACAGCTTTCAAAGATTTAAAACCTTTGGCTACAAAAATTGTAAATGCTTTGGCAGTTTCGGGTGCATCTACTTTATCTTTAAACGATGCAAAAACTGTTAACCGAAAAATACAAGGTACCAAAGCAAATGGTGTAGCTAAGATAGCAACCATTCCTGCTAACCCAAATGCTCCTATAGTAACCGACAAAACAATTTCAACAAGCCAACAGAGTTATGACAGTGTTATTGACCACTTTTCAAAAATTATTGAGACTGTTTCACAAGAGACAAATTATAAGCCGAATGAAACGGAATTAAAAACTGTGACACTCCAAGCCAAATTAAACAATTTAAAAGCCACCAATACTGGCCTTATAAACGGTTATACAAATTGGAGTAATTCTAGAATAAGCAGAAATAGCGTTTTGTACAATCCCTTGACAGGTTTGGTACAGACAGCATTGGATGTGAAAAAATATGTGAAGTCTGTTTTTGGTGCAACAAGCCCACAATTCAAGCAAGTAAGCGGTCTTGAATTTACAAATGTGAAAGACCGATAATTTCAAACAGTTGGGTAGTGAAATAGAGATAAATATTTCAAAACTTCCTAACCGACTGTATATTTTCATGTAAAGGTTTATACTATTTACTTACAGACACCTAATATTTCCCTACGGACTTATAATGTTTCTGTATAAGTTGA
>JANXOQ010000199.1 GCA_025357775.1 Ferruginibacter sp.
ATTACTTATTTGAAATTACTTCGCCATATACAATTTTTAAAAACAGTTTTTATTTACAGTCTTACTGCTTTTGGTGGTCCTCAAGGTCATCTTGGTATGATGCTTAAAATTTTTGTACATAAACATAATTATATAACTGAAGATGAATTAATAGATTTCAATTCATTTTGTCAATTATTGCCTGGACCAGGAAGCACACAAACAATAACACTCATTGGTTATAAAAGAGGTGGCGTTTTATTAGCAGTTATTACATTAATTATTTGGATTTTACCTGCATGTATTATCATGAGTGCATTGTCTTTTTTAATAACATTATTTCCATCTAGAAATTATTCGCAAAACTTATTTAAGTATTTAGAACCAATGGCAATTGGCTTTTTAATATTTGCTACAGTACGAATGTTTACTATTTCTGTTACCAATTTTATTACAAGAGTAATAATGATTATTGCTACAATACTTACATTTATTTATTTTAAAGTACCTTTTATTTTTCCTTTATTAATTATTTGTGCAGGTATTGCTACCAGTATTAGCAGCAAACGTATACCCGAAAAAGAGGTAGTAAAGCCTAGGCAAATTAAATGGACTAACATCTGGTTATTTGCTTTTATTTTTTTAATAGCTGGTGTGATTAGTGAAACAGCTCGTACTCAGCAATGGGGCAACAGAAAATCTTATAATTTATTTGAAAATTTTTATAGATTTGGTAGCTTGGTTTTTGGAGGAGGTGATGTATTATTACCCATGATGCTTGACCAGTATGTAGAAAGACCTAATGATGGTAGTGTAGACAACGAATACAGAATTTCTATAAATAAAGATGATTTAATGACAGGTTATGGTTTTGTAAGAGCAATACCAGGTCCTGTTTTTTCAGTAGCAAGTTTTGCTGGTGGTATAGCCATGAAAGAGAAGGGTACAGGAGACCAATTGTATGGTTGTGTACTAGCGACTATTGCTATTTTTTTACCTAGTGCATTACTAGTACTTTTCTTTTTTCCTGTTTGGCAATACCTAAAAAAATTTGTTACAGTATTTAGAGCTTTAGAAGGTATTAATGCAGCTGTTGTAGGTGTAATGGCCGCTGCTGGAGCTTATCTATTAAAAGTAAATTTTAATGTTCAATCTTTGGATTTATCAATCATTTTATCTGGCTTAATTATACTCGGAACTTTTATATTATTACGATTTACAAAACTACCCCCACCTATTATTGTATTGTGCTGTATAATTTTAGGCTGGATTTTCTAAGTTAGATTTGTAATAATTTTTTATTTTTATTTCTTCCATAACAGTGTCTGTTACTAGAAAGCGAATAGATTTATTATCCTTAATATTTTTACGAATTTGTGTAGATGATATTTCTAACAATGGAGCATCAATAATATTCAAATTATCGTTTACTTTTTCAATAATATGAGAAGGACGTTGGTAAATA
>JANXOQ010000137.1 GCA_025357775.1 Ferruginibacter sp.
CCAATTAATAAATCAACTATTAATAAATAAATTTAAGAAGTAAATCTTTATAAATAAATTAGTTAAATAATTATAAAGTATTTTAACTTATTTTGAAAAACTTGTACCAACGGATAATTGAAAATAAACTTAGAAAAATGCTTTACGCTAGTATCCGTAAATTGCATTAATTTTTAATAATTATGTACAGCATTTGCCGAAAGGAATTGAACCGTTTTTTTAGCAACCTCACAGGATATATTGCAATTGTGCTTTTTATGCTTGTTTGTGGTATTTTTCTTTTTTTGTTGCCACAGAGTAGTATTTTAGATAATAATTATGCTACGCTAGATAAGTTTTTTGAGCTTGCTCCATGGGTATTGTTATTTTTAGTACCTGCCATTACCATGCATTCTCTTGCTGAAGAATTTAAAACAGGTACTTATGAGATTTTAAAAACAAAACCATTATCAGCTTGGCAAATTGTATGGGGAAAATATTTAGCAATACTAATAGTAATGCTCATTGTAATTTTACCTACACTCGTTTATATTATTACCATAAAATTGTTAAGCACACAAGGCAGTATAGATGGCGGTGGCATTGCAGGTAGTTATATTGGATTGTTTTTATTGGCAGCTGTATTTGCTGCGGTAAGCCTTTGCTGCAGTGGCTTTACAAACAATACTGTAATAGCTTTTTTAATTGGTGGTTTTGTTTGTCTTATTTTATATTTTGGTTTTAATGCTATTAGTAAAATACCTTTTTTTGCAAATGGGCTCGATTATTATATTGAAATGCTTGGTATAGATTTTCATTATAAGAGTATCAGTAGAGGAGTAATAGATACAAGAGATGTTGTGTATTTCTGCTCTATAATTTTTTTCTCACTATTGGTAACCGTTAAAAAAATTAGCAGAAAATAATGGTTAAAAAGATTTTTAATAATAAACTTTGGTTGCCCATTACTCTTGCTTTGTTAGTTGTTATAAATTGGGCTGCATCATCGTTTCATACACGTATAGACCTTACAAATGAAAACCGCTTTACGCTAAGTAATCCTACAAAAAAACTGTTAAAAAAAATCGATGAGCCAGTTACAATAGATGTTTTCTTAAAGGGAAATTACCCATCAGGCTTTCGCCAATTATCTGCTTCTACAAATGATTTGCTTAGAGAGTTTAAAGAAATAGGTGGTAATAGAATAAAATACAATTTTATAAATCCTGATGATGAAGTTTTAGGTGTAGGAATAAAATATGCGGACACACTTTCTGCAATGGGAATGTATCCTATAAATCTCACCAGCCAATTAAAAGAAGGACAGCAACAACAATTTGTATACCCATTTGCTTGGTTGCATTATAAAGGAAAAAATGAATTGGTAGAATTGTATAAAGGTAAATCACCACAAATAAGTTTTGCAGAAATAAGCAGTGCAGAGGCTTTGCTAGAATATAAATTAGCAGATGGTATTGCAAAAATTATACAGAAAGAAAAGCCAGGTGTAGCTTATGCTGTAGGCAATGGCGAGCCTACCAATTATTCTACTTATGACTTATCTGAAAATGTCCTGAATAAAAATTATCGCTTTGCGCCTTTTGATTTGAGCACACAACCATTTATACCACTTGAAATAAAAGTATTGGTTATTGTAAAACCCATCATGGGCTTTACAGATTATGAAAAACTAAAACTTGACCAGTTTGTAATGAATGGAGGTAAAATTTTGATATTTGCAGATAGGTTAAATGCAGAAATGGATACCCTTCAAACTAAAAAAGGGCAGGTAACTGCTTTTGACAGAGACCTAAAATTAAATGATTTATTATTTAACTATGGTGCTCGTATAAATGCAGATTTGCTCATGGATTTACAATGCGATGTTTTACCCTTTGATGTAAATGGAAATGGGCAATTTGATTTTTTACCTTGGAACTATTTTCCCGTATTAGAGTCTAACGGCAACCACCCTATAAACAAAGGACTAGGTTTTGTAGCAGGACAGTTTACAAACTCTGTCGATACGGTGGAAGCAGATGGTATTACAAAAACGGTATTGCTTAATTCTTCTAGAAATGCACGTACCATTGGTTCTCCTGCCATCATTAGCGCAGCTGAAAATGTAAATGCACCTGAGGATGCAAAATTTAAAAAAGCAAATGTTCCTGTGGCTGTTTTGTTAGAAGGGAAGTTCAAATCAATGTTTGCAAATAGACTTACAACAGCAATGGCAGATAGTTTGAAATTGTATAACCAAGCATTTTTACCGCAAGCTGTTAGCAACGGTAAAATAATTATTGTAGGAGATGGAGATATTGTTTTAAATAGTGTAGTTAAAGGAAACCCAATACCTATGGGGCTTAATAAATATACTATTGGTACACAAAGAGAATTTCCTTTTGACAATAAAGCATTTTTACAAAACTGTTTAGATTATTTGATAAATGAAAATGGACTAACCGAAGCCAAAGCAAAAGATTACGTGGTGAGATTATTGGATAGTAAAAAAGTTGCAGAGCAAAAAACATTTTGGCAAATAATAAATATTGTTGTACCAATAAGTATCGTACTTTTATTTGCAGTATTATTTTATTGGTTACGCAAAAAAAAATACACAAATTAGTTGCAAATAAAACAAATAAACAGTAATAATATTAAAATATTTTACAACCAACTCTAACGAGGTTGACCTTGAGTAGCTTCGGGTTTAGCACATGGAAATAATAATGGATAAACAACAAATCATATACCTTGTTTTTGGATTGGTAATATTAATGGCACTCATTTTCGATTTGGGTTTACTCAGTAAAAAGAATCAAGCCATATCTTTAAAAACTGCTATAACTCAAACTATATTTTGGGTATTGCTTTCTTTTTCATTTTGTGCATTTATTTTGTGGGAAGATGATGGTGGAAATGGAAAAAAAGATGCACTCGCCTACATATCTGCGTACTTGCTAGAATGGTCATTATCTATCGATAATATTTTTGTATTCATTATCATCTTCAATTTTTTTAAAGTTAAAGTACAAGATTATTCTAGAGTTTTACTATTGGGTATTTTAATGGCCATCGTTTTTAGAATATTATTTATAGCACTAGGCAGTGAGTTGGTAGAACGTTTTGATTGGATAATGTACATTTTCGGTTTGTTTCTTATTTACACAGGTATAAAAATGTTTACCAGCAATGAAGATGATGACTTTGACCCAGAAACAAATTGGGCATATAAATTTATAAGCAAAATAATGCGTACTACTAATGATGAAGCCAACGGTAGTTTTATCATAAAAAAAGAGGGTAAAACATTCTTTACAAAACTAGCCTTGGTAGTAGTTATGCTTGGGTTAATAGATATTGTTTTTGCAGTAGATTCCATTCCAGCAGTATTTATAGTAATACCAGACCCTAGCAAAAAAATGTTGATTTATTCTTCTAATATTTTTGCGGTACTTGGCTTGCGGAGTTTATTCTTCTTGCTAAGAGGTGCAGCAAGCAAGTTTGATTATTTGCAAGAAGGTATAGCCATAGTATTATTATTTGTTGGTGTAAAAATGATGTTGCCATTACTTGCTTTTGTAGGAGTAAATAAAAAAAATTTACATTTACCAGAGTGGGCATCTTTATTGGTGATTGTATTTTGCATAATTGGTTCTATTGTTTATTCAAAATATCATAAAAAAGAAGATTCACCAGAGGATAGTGCCGATATTGAAAATTAATTTTTCGAATATGGGGTAGGGGTTATAGCGGAAAACGAACCGAAGGACTTCTCCCAAATCTCCCTGAAAATTGGGAGGCATGAACAAAGATTAAGCGAAGATATTATCCAAAAAAGTTATAGAATAAAACAAGGATAAAATTAAAATAAATTCTTTAACAACTGGCTCCAAAGGAGTTGAACTTTAGCAACCACGGCTGTAACCCGTGGGTCAGACAGATGCCAAAGGTATCTCATACCACACATGACTTATACCACACTGCATATAACCCAAATCATCTCCGCCACTAACTCACAAAAAGGTATTGATTCAAATATTGAACACTTAATAACCGACAGTAGAAAATTACTGTTTCCAGAAACTTCCATCTTTTTTGCCATGCAAGGGCAAGGCAGAAATGGGAATAATTTTATAGAACATTTATACAAAAAAGGTGTGCGAAATTTTATTGTAGATAAAAATTTTAACGAAGCAGAAAAATATATTAATACAAATTTTTTAGTGGTAGATAATGTATTGGCTGCATTACAAACATTAGCAACACAGCATCGAAAAAAATTTCAGTTTCCCATAATAGGCATTACAGGAAGCAATGGAAAAACGGTTGTAAAAGAATGGCTCTATCAATTATTAGGCGACGATTATAATATTGTACGCAGCCCTAAAAGTTACAACTCACAAGTGGGCGTTCCTTTGAGCGTATGGCGTATACAGGAAGGTAACGATTTAGGTATTTTTGAATCAGGTATTTCGCAGCCAAATGAGATGTTAAATCTGCAAAAAATAATTGACCCAGAAATTGGAATAGTAACTTTTATAGGCTCTGCACATGCAGAAAGTTTTACCTCTTTAGAAGAAAAAATAAAAGAAAAATTATTATTGTTCAAAAATAGTAAGCAGCTAATTTTTTGTGCAGATGACGAAATGCTTTCCAATGAAGTCAAAAATTTTATAGTTACAAAAAACACTTCATTACAATTATTTACTTGGGGCAAAAATATAAATGCAAATTGTGTTGTAAAAGAAATAACCAAGCAAGCAAAATCAACAACTATTATTTGCTTGCATAATACAAATGAGTTTTCGTTTACCATACCATTTACAGATGATGCAAGTATACACAATGCCATTACTTGTTGTACAACGATGCTATTGCTAAAAATAAATAGTGCGGATATTGCAATAAAAATGCAAAGCCTTCGCCCATTAGCTATGCGTTTAGAGCTAAAGCAAGGCATAAACAATTGTTCAATTATTAACGATGGCTATAGTGTAGATTTACAATCACTCGATATTTCATTGGATTTTTTAGCACAGCAAAACCAGCATGAAAAGCGTACCATTATTTTAAGTGATGTATTACAAACAGGTAGTGAAACAAAAAATTTATATAAACAAATTGCACAAGCATTAGTTAATAAAAATATTTATCAATTAATTGGTATTGGAGAAACAATTTCCACACAAGCAGCAATATTTTCTTCCATACAATCAACAAAATTTTACCCAAGTACAACAGCGTTTTTGCAAAACATACAGCAGCATCATTTTAATAATGAGGTAATACTTTTAAAAGGTGCACGCATATTTCATTTTGAAGATATAAGCAAAGTACTTGAGCAAAAAAC
>JANXOQ010000235.1 GCA_025357775.1 Ferruginibacter sp.
GATTTAATAGAATAAAATCATTCGATAGTATCTTCCATAATCTAACTTGTAGAATGATTAAACATAAACCAGTTTATTTAACACAATTAAAAATGGAGTGAGTAAGTGCCTACTTCAATAAATCTTTTCATGCGCAAGTCAAAGTTTCTTATTGGGATAATAATATTGACATCTATCTTTTTTTGCATTAATGTAAAAGCACAATTACCTGCATGGACATTTGATGTATTTGGAAAAGAAAAAAAGCCAGAGAAGTACGAAGAGAAATTATTGCCATCAGAAAAAACAGCTACAAAAAAGTTTGGACTAGTTAGAAGGTTTTTGCAAAATTCTACATCTCATTACAACTTTTTTTTTAACGCTAACAATAAATTAAATACTATTATTGAACGTTCTAAAATATCTAACCAAGATGATTATTCAAAATTATTATCATTTTACCCTTACAGTTTAGAAAATACTGCTGCACAAAAAACTGAATTAGATTCAGTAATCTATAAAGCTACATCTGGAATTTTATTGCATGATTTACGCTCTAGTTGGGTAGATGATTTTTATTTTTTAATAGGCAAGTCTTATTTACTAAAAAAAGAGTTTGATTCAGCAGCACTTACTTTTCAATTTATTAACTACAATCTTTTTCCAAGAAAGAAAAAAGATTATGACGAAGATAAAATAGTAGGAACAAATTCTACAGGTAATGGTAAAGGCTCTTTATCTATTGCCGATAAAGAAGATAGAAAATTTACTCAAAAAATATTTACTAGGCCAGCAAGTAGAAATGAAGCATTGCTTTGGCAGGTACGTACATTTATAGAGCAAAAAGAATTGGGCGACGCAGCTGGTATAATTAGTATTTTACAAAATGACCCTAATTTGCCTGCTAGATTAGAGAACGATTTGCATGAAATAACCGCTTATTGGTTTTTTGTACAAAATATGTATGATAGTGCTGCTATACATTTAGAAAAAGCACTAAGCAATGCAGAAACAAAGCAAGATAAAAGTAGGTGGCAATTTTTGCTAGCTCAAATGTATGAAAATACGAGTAGTTTTGAAAAAGCTGAAACCTATTATGCAAAAGCATCTAATAGTACTACCGATGTAGTAATGGATATTTATGCAAGATTGAATAGTGCAAAAATGATGCGCAATACTAACAATAGTGTTGAGTTAGATAAAAGCATTGCCGCTTTGCTAAGCATGGCTAAAAAAGATAAATATGAAACTTTTAGAGATATTATTTATTACTCTGCCGCACAAATAACCATACAAAAAACTGATACTACAAAAGGTATTTTATTGTTTAAAAAAAGTATTACTAGTGCTATTAGCCCGTCTTCTTACAAAGATAAATCCTTTATGCAGCTAGCTAATATTTCATTTCATCAACAAAACTTTAGTGAATCTGCATCTTACTATGACAGCGTTTCAGTATTTGTAAGTGAAAATAATGTTGACTCAGCTACTGTAGTTATTAGAAAAGAGGTATTGAGTAGATTATTACCAAAAGTAGCAATTATACAAAATGAGGACAGTTTGCAAAAAATAGCAGCTATGCCATTACTTGAGAGGGAAAATTTTGTAAAAAAATTAGCTAAAAAATATAGAAAAGATAAAGGGTTAAAAGAAGAAGACTTACAAAGCAATGACCCAATAACTTTTACAGCTGAAAACAATAAGCCAAAAGATTTATTTGCAGGAAGCGAAACCAACAAGGGAGAATGGTACTTTTATAATGGAAGCCAGCGAACGAAGGGCTTTAATGAATTTAAAAGTAAATGGGGAAAACGAATAAATATTGATAATTGGAGACGACAAGCTGCCGTTAATTTTGCAACTACAACTGCTACCAAAAAAGAAAGTGGTTTAGACAATAACTTAGACCCAGATGCCCCATTAACAAAAGAAGAGTTAGCCGAGGTAAACAAAGTAGTTGTAGATTTTAGTTATGAGGGGTTGATGGCTGGTATACCTTTAACAAAAGAAAAACTTGATACAAGTAATATAATTTGGGCCAAAAATTTATATGATGTGGCACAAATTTTTCAGAATGAATTACAAGATTACGAAAAAGCAATTGTAAAATATGACGAATTTGTATACAAATTTCCGACAGATATTTTATTGCCAGATGCTTACCTTGGTTTATCTTTTTGCTATAATAAAATAGGGAATAATGCAAAGGCTTCTTTATATAAAAATTTAGTTATTACAAATTTTGCTAGTAGTAAAGCTGCTAAAATAATTAATAACCCATTTTTGGCTAAAGGCAATAATAAAGACGTTGCAGCTACAGCAAAATACGAAGCTATTTACGAAATGTTTATAGAAGGTAAGTTTATAGAAGCACTTTCAGCAAAAAAAATGGCCGATAGTATTTATGGTAAAACTTATTGGAGTCCACAATTGTTATATATTGAATCTGTTTTTTATATTAGAGATAAAAAAGATAGTTTAGCTATATCCTCATTAAAAAATATTGTTTCTTTGTATTCAAAAAGTCCTTTAAAAACAAAAGCAGAAACGCTTATAGATGTACTTGGAAGAAGAGCAGCTATAGAAAAATACCTTACAGAATTAGAAATTACAAGAGTGACGGAAGATAAGATTGTAATGGTAGATGATAAACCATTAGTAAAACCTGTAACTACAGTTACAATTGTAAAAGCTATAGAGCCTAAAATAATTGCCCCAGTTATTATAAAAAAAGCATTGACTGATACTATAAAAGCACCAGCAGTTTATGTAAATAAAAATTTTGTGTTACAACCAGATAAGCCGCATTTTGTAGCAATGGTTTTAGATAAAGTAGACGGTGTATATGTAACCGAAACTAAAAATGCATTGGATAGGTTTAATAAAGAAAGTATGGCTACTATAGATATTACAACAAAAAAAGATACTATTAGTGCAGAAAAAGCTTTGTTATTGTTTTCTAAATTTGAAACAGCTGAACTTGCTTTAAAATATTTTGAAAGAGTTAAAAAAGCTGCACCAAATGAATTATCATGGTTACAACCCACGAAATATTCTTTTATAATAATTGATGAAAATAATTTGATATTGTTAAAATTAAATAAAGATTTACAGTCGTATAAACAACTTTTAAACACAAACTTTGGAAATAAATTTTAATACTCTTTAAAATTTTAGGTTACGAATTCCTCACAAAATAATATAAATGAAACTTTCAGTAAAATTTCTTTGGAGCAGCTTTTGGATTGGTTTTTTAATTGTTATTTTATTATTTGCTGGGGCTAATTTTGGGTTGTTTGGTAAAATGCCTTCATTAAAAGATTTAGAAAACCCTGAAGCAGATTTAGCTAGCGAAGTAATAAGTGCAGATGGAAAATTGATGGGTAAATTTTATGCGGAAAATAGGAGTGAAGTATCATATAATGAAATTTCAATAAATGTTGTAAATGCATTGGTGGCTACAGAAGATGAAAGATTTTATGACCACTCAGGTATTGATGGAAAAGCAGTGGCTAGAGCATTAAGCTCATTTGGTAGTGATGGAGGTGCAAGTACTATTACACAGCAATTGGCAAAAATGATATTAAACCAAGGGCGAGGAAATATTGTACAAAGGATAGGGCAAAAAATGAAAGAATGGATTATAGCAGTAAAGCTAGAACGAAATTTCACTAAAGAAGAAATAATTACTCTTTATTTAAACAGAGCACCTTGGGGTAATGTATTTGGTATACGCAATGCTAGTCTTACTTATTTTCAAAAAGAACCTAAGAATTTAAAAATAGAAGAAGCCGCAGTATTAGTTGGTATGCTTAAAGGACCATCAATATACGAACCTATACGCCATGCAGCAGCATCTATGAATAGGCGTAATACGGTTATAGAGAGGATGGTAGTCACAAAGCAACATTTTTTAACAGATGCTGATGCTACTAAACATAAATTAAAACCATTAATTACAAATTTTAAATCTATAGAGGAAAATATTGGAATAGCACCACACTATAGGCATGAATTAATAGATGTAATGAAAGAATGGTGTAAAAACAATAAAAACCCTAAAACGGGAGAGCCATACAATTTATTTAGAGATGGATTAAAAATATATAGCACCATTGACTCTCGTATGCAGAGCTATGCAGAGGAAGCTATGCAAGCTCATATACCTGGGGAGCAAAGTAAATTAAATAGCGCTTTAAAATATAGAGGTGATAAATTATGGAAAGGGCATGAAAATATATTGCTAAAAGCAATGAAACAATCTGAACGTTGGAAAGCTATGGAAGAGGATGGGATTGACTCATTAACAATTAGAAAATCTTTTGATGTAAGAGTAGCTATGAAAATATTCTCTTGGAAAAAAGGTGGGGATAAACATGAAATGGATACAGTAATGACTCCATTAGATTCAATAAAATACCACAAAAAATTATTGCAAACCTCTTTTGTAGCAATGGATGCAAAATCTGGCGAAATTAAAGCATGGGTAGGAGGTACAGATTACAGATGGTTTAAGTATGACCATGTAACTGCAAAAAGGCAGGTGGGTTCTACGTTTAAACCTTTGTTATACACCTTGGCTGTGCAAGATGCAGGCTATACACCAGAAACATATATTCCTGGTGGACCATTAACTTTGAGTGGAAAAACAATAAGTACAGGTGGTGGAACATGTGCATATTGTTTAGCAAAATCTATTAATGGTTGTGCATGGCATTTAATGGCTGCAATAGGCGTAAAAAGAACAATAGAATTTGCAACTTTATGTGGCATTAAAACAAAATTACCGCCATACCCATCTATTGCACTAGGTTCCGCAGAAATTCCAATGTTAGAAATGCTACAATCTTATACAATGTTTCCCAATAGAGGTTATAATATTCCACCAGCATTTGTAACAAGAATTGAAGATAAAAATGGTAACCTCATTTTTGAATTTCCAATAGCACAAACTAAACAAGTAATTGGTGAGGCTGATGCGTACACTATGGTAAAGATGATGCAAGGTGTAATAAAAGAAGGGACAGCCAAGCGCTTAAATAACTATAGTATTCCATGTCAAAAGGCAGGAAAAACAGGGACAACTAATGGCAATACTGATGGATGGTTTATAGGTTATACACCTACATTAATAGCTGGTACTTGGGTTGGTTGCGAAGATCCTTTTATACCTATTTATAATAATGGAGGAGGAGCAGAAATGGCAGCACCTACTTGGGGAAATTTTATGGTAAAAGTATATGCAGATAAAAAGTTTAAAAACTATTCTGAGCAAAAAGAATTTTCTATTCCTGTAGAACTAAAAAATGATCCAATACTCGGTGATGCTGAATTTTATCAAGCACTAAAAAGAGGAGAAAAAGTAACCGATGATAATGGAAATGTAATTGGGGATGGTAGCGGAGATAACCAAGAATATTTTGATACAGAGCCTGGTGATGTAATTGAAGAAAAACCAGCCCCAGTAGAAAGTGAAGAGACTTCAAAAATAATAAATCCTAAACCAGCAGAACAAAAACAAGAGAAAAAAGTAACTAACCCCTCCGCTGTTAATGTTGATAAAAAAATAAAAACGGTTAAACCAATAACTCCTTCAAAAGTAAAAGAGAAAACGGAAAATGAATTTTAAACAGCATAAAGCAGTTATTAATTACTTTTTGCCAAAATTTCATTAACAAAACTTTAATACTAAGTAAAAAACAAACTCAAACTACTTTTGATTTGCTGTCGTATTTAAATTAGC
>JANXOQ010000239.1 GCA_025357775.1 Ferruginibacter sp.
CTTCTTCAAAAATAATATAATCAGTTATTGGCTTTAAAATGGCTTACATTGTAAAATATAGTTTATGACTCTTTGGCATCTTTGCTTTTCAAAAATAGTTTTAAGCTAGTTTAAATTTTGAATAAATTTCAAGATTTAAAATTTTTTAAACAAAAAACCATCATAAACTATAATTATTTACAATGCTTTATTTTGCTAAGTTATGTAGTTATACACATTTTGGTAAAATCTTTTTTTGGGAGAGTTAAGTTTTCGTTAAATTCGTATCTGTATTACAGGTTAGTTTACAGAAACGATTCGAAATATTATTACACATAGCAAAAACTTTTAGGTGGAAAATTATTACTAGTCAAAAAAACTTTCGTTTTACTTTATATTTTATTTGCCCAAAATCAACATCCAATTATTTCTGTGAACTAATTTATAATATATACACAACCGAAACAATAAAACGTTTCTTTAGCTGATAACATTTTCTATTAACTCATAAGAATAATGATGAAAAAATTTTTACTAATATTTGTTGCTGTTTTCTTTTTGGGAAATGCATTTGCACAAGATTTTTCTAACAAGGGAAAAGAGTTTTGGCTTGCTTTTAGTTATCACGTAGGAATGGTGCAAACAGCTGGAGGCTTACCAGCTATGACTCTTAATATAACTTCAGATGTTACTACAACATGTGTGGTCGAAATCTTTGGAGGTGTTAATCTCTTTTCAGGTACAATTACTGCAAATGTAGTAACCAATGTTACTATACCAACTACATACTTTATAAATGGAGATGGTTTATTTAATAACAATGCAATACATGTAACTGCAGCAAAACCTATTGTTGTTTATTCCTTTATTACCCGTTCAGCTGCAAGTGCAGCTACTTTATGCTTACCAACAAATGTTTTAGGTAAACAATACTATGGTATGAGTTTTACTCAAATATCAAATGAACCTAATTCAAATTCTTTCATAACAATTGTTGGGGTTGAAGATAATACCAGTATTGAAATAATACCTACAGTTTCGACCGTTGGAGGTTGGGCGGCAGGAAGTATAAACGTTGTAAATTTAAATAAAGGTCAAGTCTATCAAGTTTTAGGTACTACAGCTGGAACTAACGGACAAGATATTTCTGGAACTTCGGTAAGGTCTATTGCTTCTGGTACCAATACATGTAAAAAAATTGCAGTATTTTCAGGAAGTGGGAAATTATCTTTAGCTGCCTGTGGAGCAGGTTCTAGTTCAGATAATTTGTACCAGCAACTATATCCTGCTTCTACTTGGGGTAAAAAATACCTTTCAGTACCAAGTTCTGGAAGGCTAACAAATTTTTATCGGATTATGCGCCCTGCATTTACAGCCGTAGTAAAATTAAATGGTACCATTATCCCATCAGCTTCTTTTACTAATGGATATTACACTTTTAGTAACTCAATTCCAAATTTGATTGAGTCTGATTCGGTAGTATCTGTAACCCAATATTTTACAACATCTGGTTGTAACGGAAACCCTGCACCTTATGACCCTGATATGATTGTTTTAAACCCTGTGGAGCAAAATATTAATAAAGTGACATTAATTAGTAGTCCATTACTAGCAGGTCCAG
>JANXOQ010000244.1 GCA_025357775.1 Ferruginibacter sp.
TTTCCAGGCGTGCTCCTTCAACCACTCGGACACCTCTCTATTTTGAAAAAAATTTTAACTTTTAAATTATAAGGTTTCAACTTTAATTTTAAAAGTTTTTCAATAAGCAAAAGTACATCTTCACAAACTATAGTCCGAATATTTTTTCAGCATTCTTTGATGTTATTTGTTCCACTTCAATCAACGAAATGTTTTTTATATCTGCTATTTTTTCTGCAATGTATTTTAAATAACTACTTTCATTTCTTTTTCCTCTAAATGGGGTTGGTGTAAGGTAAGGCGCATCAGTTTCCAATACCAAATGCTCCATAGCTATTTGTTTTAAAACCCCCGCTAACCCTGCATTTTTATAGGTAAGCACCCCACCAATACCTAAAAAAAAACCTGTTTTTATAATCTCATTTGCCTGCTCTAGCGAACCACCAAAGCAGTGAAAAATACCTCTCAATCCGCTTCCATCAAACTTTTTTATTACTTCTATCGTTTCATTTAATGCATTTCTTGTATGCAAAATTAGAGGTACATTGTATTCCAACGCAAGTTCAATTTGTATTTCTAGGCACTCATATTGTTGCTTTATAAATGTTTTATCCCAATAAAAATCTAGCCCAGTTTCTCCAATACCACAAAATCGTCTTTGGGTAAGTTGCCATTTTATGTGTTCAATTTCTTCATTATAGTTTTCTTTTACCGAACATGGGTGTAAGCCCGCCATAGCAAAGCATTTATCTGGATATTTGGCTTCTAAAATATCCATACTTTTCGTAAAACTTTTATCAATAGCTGGTAGGTAAAACTTGGTAATGCCTAAATTTGAAGCCCTATCTATTACAGCGTCAATGTCATTCTCAAATTCGTTTGTATATAAGTGGCAGTGTGTATCTATCATTATTAAAAATTGTGTCTTTTTTTTCGTAAAAATATTAATACCAATTAATAAAGTATTAAATAAATTATTGCTATGTTCTAAATATTTTATATTTTTATAAAAGTTTTCATAGGGTAAGGATAAAAATGGGCTGAGGTTTCTACCTCGGCTCACTTTTTTTTATATAACATTTGTTGCAGTTATTTTCTCAAATAAATACCCTTCTTTCGAAAATTTATTTAAAAATGCAGGCAATGCATACCTCATTTTTTCAGCTGCCTTTTCGCTATCATGAAAAACCACAATAGCGCCATTGTTAGTTTTAGACAATACATTTTTCAAACAGCTTTCTTTCGTATTATTATTATCAAAGTCTCCGCTAAGCACTGTCCACATTATTATTTTGTAAGGCTTAGTCATTGTTTGCAGTAGCCTAGCTTGAAATTTCGTTACACTTCCAAAAGGTGGCCTAAACAAACTGCTATCTATATATTTTGCAGCATCAGCTATGTCATTTATATAAACAGTATCATTTGTTTTCCTTCCTTTAAGATGGTTAAATGTATGGTTGCCCACACTATGTCCTTCATCAATAATTCTCCTGTACACATCTGGGTATAGCCTAACATTATTACCAATACAAAAAAAAGTAGCCTTTGCATTGTACTTTTTTAACTCATCTAGCACAAAACTTGTATGCTTTGGATGCGGTCCATCATCAAAAGTTAAATAAATTTTTTTTTCTAAAGCACTCATTTTCCAAACCATAGAAGGAAAAATACGTTGCAACCAATTTGGTGTTTTTACAAAATAAAACATGCCACAAAAATAAAGTATAAATATTATTAAACTTTTCTTTTAACAATAAGTCTACTGTTTGTACGTTTACTAATTACAATAATAATAAAACCTTATTTATGAAATTAACAACTCTTTTACCAGCCATAGCAGTTATAACTTTATTAGGTTTTTCTGCTTGCAAAAAAACAAATATTGCCGAAGATACTACAGAGCTAGAAACAACATTTGACCTTGCATCAAAAGGGGGCATAGCGGAAAACCTTACACAAGATGCACAACAAGTTTTAAATGAAGCTGCCGTAGATAATAACATTGCCGGCTATGGCACACAAGGCGGTGCCGGTATAGATGGCATTTTAGGCTGTGCCAATGTAACAGTAACCAAATTAACACCGCCAAATAATTTCCCAAAAAATATTTTAATAGATTTTGGTACAAGTGGTACATGCAGAAATCGTACTGGAAAAATAAATGTAGTGCTTACAGATTCCCTTCGCAAAAGTGGAAGTATAGCTACAATGACATTTATAAATTATAATGTTGGTATATACAAAAAAGAAGGTACAATTACTTGGACAAACACAAGTACAGCTGGGGTAAAAAGTTGGAATCGCCTATGTGAATCAGGAAAAATCACAAACACCAACAACGGTAATTTTTGGCTTCACGAAGGACAACAATCCATCATCCAAACAGCTGGCAATAACACCTCTACTTGGCTTGATGATGAATTTTCGATAACAGGTGGTCGTACAACTACAAACAGTGCAGGTGCTACAAGGGTAGGCACAATACTTACAGCATTGCAAAAGAAAACATCTTGCGACAATATTGATAAAGGCACTTACAAAATACAAGGTCCTAACCATGTAGCCATCATTAATTTTGGGGACGGCACTTGCGATAATTTTGCAACCATTTCTATAGATGGTCGCCCAGAAAGAACATTCCAACTAAGATAAAATAATGTTGAGGTTTGAAAAATAAGCGGTTGTTTCAGACATGGAGCAGCCGTTTTTTTATTTACAATTTTGAAGCATTGGCTGCATAAGATTTAATCAACATTTGTTCCTTGCTGTCTGTAGTAGTGCCGCCGCAAATTTTATTATAATTTATACATTTTTTATGGCGGCAGCTACTACTGCCCATCAAGGCTATACGCAGCAGCATAGCTTTTTTCAGCCTTTATTATGCCATAGATTTACTAAATAAAAATAAAAAAAACTTGTAAAATACAGCAAGCAACTAATTGACGAACCACTATGTAAAAAATATAAAATAGAAAATCCAAAATCCGCTTTTATCTTTACAGCATGAGTAAAGTAAGAGTACGATTTGCCCCAAGCCCTACAGGCGGCTTGCATTTAGGAGGAGTAAGAACAGTGTTGTTTAATTATTTATTTGCTAAAAAAAATGGAGGCGAATTTATCGTACGAGTAGAAGATACTGACCAAGCACGCTTTGTACAAGGTGCTGAAGAATATATTTTTGATTGCCTTACATGGTGTGGTATTAAAGTAGATGAAAGTGTAATAACTGGCGGTCCCTTCGCCCCCTACCGCCAAAGCGAACGAAAAGAATTGTACAAAACATATGCAGATAAATTAATAGCAGATGGCCATGCGTATTATGCATTTGACACACCCGAAGAAATAGAAACCATGCGGGAAAAACGAAAAGCGGAAGGTAGTGGCAGCTTACAATACGATGCAGGCATACGCTTGCATATGAACAACTCTTTGAGACTTGTACCGCAAGAAACACAAGCACTATTAGATGCAGGAACACCTTATGTAATTCGTATAAAAGTAGAACCAAGTGAAACAATAAGTTTTACTGATATGATACGAGGAGAGCTACATTTTGAAAACGCTAATGTAGATGACAAAGTATTAATGAAAGCAGATGGAATGCCCACTTATCATTTAGCAGTGGTGGTAGATGACTACTTAATGAAAATAAGCCATGCATTTCGTGGAGAAGAATGGCTGCCAAGTGCACCAGTACACATATTACTTTGGAAACACTTGTTTGGCTTAGATGCTATGCCACAATGGGCGCATCTTCCACTAATATTAAAACCAGATGGCAATGGAAAACTAAGTAAACGTGATGGCGACAGGCTTGGTTTTCCTGTATACGCCATGGACTGGAGAGACCCCAAAATAAATGAGGTAACAAAAGGATTTAAAGAACTTGGTTTTTTGCCAGAAGCATTTTTAAACATGCTTGCCATGCTCGGCTGGAACCCCGGCACTGAACAAGAAATTTTTACCATAAAAGAATTAATAGAAGCTTTTAGTATAGACCGAGTAAACAAAGCTGGTGCAAAATTTGATTTTGAAAAAGCAAAATGGTTTAATCATCAATGGATACAAAAATTGCCAATATCTAGCTACCAATTACAGGTAAAAAAATTACTTGCAAAACAAGAAATTATAATAACTGATGATATTTATTTTGAGAAAGTATTAAATTTAGTAAAAGAACGCTGTACATTATTAAGCGATTTTTATGAGCAGGCTGGATACTTTTTTAAAGCACCAATTACTTGGGATGTAGATGCTGTAAAGCCAAAATGGAATGATGATAAAAATAATTTTTTTATAGGTTTTATAGAAGTAATAAAAAAACAAGCAAATTTTATTGCTACAGATATGGAAATTTCTTTTAAAGCCTTAGCTACTGAAAAAAATATTAAACCGGGAGAATTACAATTGCCTATGCGTATAATGCTTGTTGGCTCTAAGTTTGGTCCTGCTGTGTTTGATATAGCGGAGATGATTGGGAAAGATGAAACAATTAGTAGAATACAAAAAGCCTTAAGTGTTTTTGAAAACTAAGGTACTAATTCAAAGAAAGTAGTTTACTAGTTTTTTAAGCTAAAACTACTTTCTTATAGTTAAGTAATTTACTCCTCGGCAGCTGCATACCAAGCTCTATATAATTTTTTAAATAAGGGTTCTATCAATATTAAGAGCAAAACAAATCCTATAATTTCTGCACTTAAATAATAAAGTTCTTTGTCAAAATAAGCTATGTTCCCTACATAGTTATATTTATTGGGGTTTGCAATTTCAAAATAAAAGCCAGTAATTAGTAATGGTAAAATAGGAAGTGCAAATAAAAATAAATTAAGCCCTATTCCTTTTATCGTATTTCTTTTTTTATCTCCTTTGGCAGACAGTCCTAGCACCGCAAAAACAAAATAGTAAAAGATCATTATGCCAAGCACCCCCCGAGCCCCTACATTTAAAAACGAGGAAACCAAAGCTGTACAAATTGCCAAAACAACAGTAGATAATGCTGTGAGAAAAAATACTTTTACAGTACTATGCCTGTAAATAAAAACAATCAGAGAAATAGCAATTGTTAGATAATACATTATCCTAAAAAAAATATTCCAATCTTTATCCCACATATATTTTTTCTTAAGAATATCACCAACAGCATCGTTAAAATTATTTATTTTATAAGTGCGCCTTATAAAGTCGTTGTAACTTTCTTTTTCCACATCAATGTTGTAATCATATCTATTTTTTAATACATATTTAGCTACTAAATCTTTTATAATTCTTGCTATAGAGTCATTATTATTATTATTATTATTTTTACTATAGTTTTTTATAGCAATGTTGTAAATTTCTTTGCTACCAAGCAC
>JANXOQ010000252.1 GCA_025357775.1 Ferruginibacter sp.
TAAACTATTTTGTATAAATAAAATGTTATCGCAATTTATAAAAAACTATTGATATTTTATCAAATTATTTATTTTAATTAAATAACAACTTTGTTTTAAAACTTGCGTTATAATTTTTATCTTTTTTTAAAAAAAAGTACAATTATGCACTGGGCAAAAGCATTTAATTATTTTAAAAACTAGATATTCTATAAATTCTTCATTCCACCAAACCTTTATTCTCCACTTTTTTATATTCAATTTACTTGTTTTATTATTTTGTAAAATGCCTAATGCTATTTTTATAATTACAGAAAAGTTTTCTGAGGAAAAACTTGTCATTTTTCTACTTTCATATTCTTTAAAAGCAACATCTGGACTATAGTGCGGTTTGTTTTCTATGCTCCAAAAAATCCATACAATACAACACATTTCTTCTCACCGAGGCTATTACGGCTGTTGTATTTTTAGTTCTTACAAATTTTATTTCAATTAAACCCAGATTACGCATTTGAAACAATGCAGTGTATAAGTAAACTATAATCAATTTAAAACAATATAGACTTTCTATGATACTTTTTTCAGTATTGAGTTTCAAGCGAAAAATGATTTCTTAAAATTGGATAATGCCTTATCTATATTTTAATAATAATTTACAAACATTTGCCCAAATTTATTTCTTACGCTTATAATCTCCCCTTTTCCAAGCTTTAATAAACTCTGCCCATGCAAAAGGATTAAAAATATTTTGTGCAGGTATTTGCCCAGCATAGCCAAGTTTTTGTGTGTATTGTCGCAGGTAAGCGCTAGAGGCTTCTCTACCATCACTAGGCATTGAAGCCATTAGCAAGCGCCTTGTAGATGCATTAGTATTTTTTTGTGCTATAGCGTATTGGTCATCTGGTACTTGGTTGTTTATAAAATCTCTTTCAAATTGTTCCCTTGTTATTCGCTGTTTTATAATAGTTGCTGGTAAATAAATGGTGTCAGTAATCATTAGTTGTATAATGCTTTGTTGATTGCCTTGCAAGTCTGTTGGTATTGTAATAGTGATAGGTTTATAACCTACGTAGCTAAAATTTACTTTATCGCCTTTTAATACTACAATACTAAACACACCATCTGCATTACTAACAGTACCTCGGTTTTGTCCTTTTATCATAATACTAGCAGCCGGTAGCCCTTTAAGGCTGTCGGCTGTCATCACTACACCATACAATTGAACTACAGAATCTTTAAAAGTTTCAAACTGTGCTTTTACAACGTTTGGTAAAAAAATAATTGCAAAAAAATAAAAGTGTAAATATTTTTTCATATTTATTATTGTATGTGCTTATAGGCACAATTTTTTTTGTAAAGCAATCCTTATTTTAAATAGATACACTAAACCTTACTTATAAAAAGTTTTTTACTTTTTATAAGATGTAAACAATAGCTAGAAAGATTTATATTAATATCAACAATTTAAAATAAATCGATACAACAAAGTAAAGACATCATTGTTTAATTTTGTATGATAATTTATTTTTTAACAATACGTTTAACCACACTATAATTTACAAAAAATACAGTTTTATTTAAAAATGACTACAGAAGATATTTTAAAAGCACTTAGCAACGTACAAGAGCCAGACCTTGGTAGCGACCTTGTAACCCTTAATATGGTAAAAGAGATTATAGTAAATGGCAACGAGGTTTCTTTTACGGTAGTACTTACTACACCTGCATGCCCAATGAAGGAGCATATACAAAATGCATGCATTAACGCTGTAAAACTTTTAGTAAATAAAGAAGCATTGGTTACAGTTAATTTTACGAGTAATACCAGTAGTAATCGTACAGACCCTAAAACAATTTTAAGTGGTGTAAAAAATATTATTGCGGTGGTAAGCGGCAAAGGTGGTGTAGGCAAAAGTACAGTTGCAGCAAATTTTGCATTGGCTCTAGCAGCAGATGGTGCAAAAGTTGGGTTAATGGATGCAGATATTTATGGGCCAAGCCAACACATAATGTTTGGGATAAGAGGAGATAGACCAATGATGAAAGATAATGGTGGTAAGGGGTTGATAGTGCCGATTGAAAAATTTGGCATAAAAGTAATGAGCATAGGTTTGTTGATAGATGAAAAGCAAGCGGTAGTGTGGCGAGGGCCTATGGTGAGCAGTGCCATAAAACAATTTGTAAGTGAGGTAGATTGGGGGGAGTTAGATTATTTGGTAATAGATATGCCACCAGGTACTGGTGATATACATCTTACAATTGTGCAAACAGTACCAGTTACGGGAGTAATAGTTGTAACAACACCACAGTTAATAGCTTTAGCAGATGCAAAAAAAGGCATTGCAATGTTTGGGCAGGCACAACTAAAAGTGCCTGTAATTGGCTTGGTAGAAAATATGGCATATTTTACGCCAAAAGAATTGCCAGAAAACAAATATTATATTTTTGGAAAAGATGGAGGCAAACATTTAGCTGATGAATTTGATATTCCTTTTCTTGGACAAATACCAATTGTACAAAGCATACGAGAGGGCGGAGATGTAGGCGTGCCTGCTATGCTAAGTGATGATTTAATTAGTAAAAAAGCATTTGAAGATTTTGCTGCATATGCAGTAAGAGGTATAGCTATGCGCAATGCAAATATGCCTGCAACAGATATTCAAAAAATTATATGACCTTAAACTTTCTGTTTCAATATTAATTGTAATAAGAGCAGTGTGTAATTTTATTTGTTAATTAAAATCTTAATAATGAAGATTAAAAACAAATCTATAATTTTGTTAGAATTGCATTTTTTAGTTTAGCTAATTAATTCATAAAATTAATAAATAGTCTGAGAAAATTAGGTGAAAATTTGTTATTACATACATTTACCATAAGTATAAACCATAATAGAAATGGGTGAAGCTTTTGGTTTGAGTTTAAATACCCAATATTCTTAAATT
>JANXOQ010000255.1 GCA_025357775.1 Ferruginibacter sp.
CGTAATAACCAGAGCTCTTATATCCTTAAAATCATAAATAAATATAGAAATTATTAGTAAAACAAAAAGATATAGATAATCTCCCATGGCAAGACCTTCTACATAGCATAATATACAAATGCTACTGCTCATTACAAACACAAAAAGAAATCTAATTGTACTTATTTTTTTTTCATTAACAAAGTAGATACTTCCAATTAGTAATAAGGATGCTATAGAGGTTACAAAAAAACTATAAGTAAGATTCATTAAATAATTCGAAATAGAATTAAATGCAAATAACATAATTGCATAAGTTCTTACCACTTTTACATTTATTACTAATTTTTCATTGGTATGCAAAGCCCCTTCATAAATAGAGTCAGCTTTTTCTACCAATGCTAGTGGTTGAGCAAGAATTTTTTTTATCTTTTTATTTTGCATTCTCTAATAGAATCATTGAGTATTAATGTAAACTCATAATTAAATAATGAAAAAAGTATATTTTCGTAAGTTATTTACTTTTACAATCTTAAAACTCAAAACTTTACTACTTTATTGCTTTAGCATTATTTTATTATAATTAAAATACAAACAAAGTAGTTTATTTGCATTGTTTTTTTAATTGGTTGTAATAAAACTTCTAAAAAAACGTTTTGGTAAAACTACTAAATAAAAAACCGTTGATAAAAAACATTATAATAGCAATTACTGCCTTAGGACTTATAACCCTAGGCATTGATTTATTTATAAGAAATGTAGTATCAAGAAAAGCTGATTTTGGAGATGCCCCATTATCTTACGGAAAAGCAATTCATTACCAGCCAGATAAAGGCCCATATTTTGGACAAAATAGAGGGGATGACGATAGCGGAACTTTTAATGATTCTACTTATTTTGCAACTTTAGATAATACAAATGGAATAAACGATGAAGACGCTTTTGTACAAAATAGTGGTGACACAAATTTAAAAATGAGCAAAACACCTGTTTTTGTGTCAGAAATACATGTAGATGATCAAATTTTTTCATTAAACATACCAATAAAAAATGCTGAAATTGGCGATCCAGTAAGAGGCTGGATTGATTTTAATGGAAATCAAATTTTTGACAAAGAAGAAAAAGCGTCCACAGAATATAAAGCAGGAAATAGTGTAACGCTAACTTGGCAAATACCAGCAAAAATTCATACATCACTAAGCTATTTAAGGTTAAGAACTTGTAATAAGGTATTTAAAGAAGATGTTGAATTTTCAAATGGTAAGGTAAATACTGGCGAAGTAGAAGATTTTGTTGTAAGAATTATTAAATCAATAATACCATCTACAGAAGTAAAAGCAAACTTAGATCTTACTAAACTTGATGGTTTAAGTGGACTTGATTTAATTCCTAATACACTAAATAAATTAAAAATTGGTAATAAAAACTTTAGCATCAATTTGGGGGGTACTTCTCCATCTTTTATAGGCATTAATAACTTGGATGAATCTAGTATGGTTGGGCTTAGAATAGGACATGAAAAAAATGTTGTTTCTTCAAAAAATCCTATTCTTATAAAATTAACCTCTGATACTGCTTTGGAAAATTTACGGTTTAAAATAATAGATATTAATAATGGGGATAGAGTAAAAATTGAAGGGTTTTACAAAGGAATTCCAGCACAGTTTACCATAAATAATCTTACAGATAATTTTTATCATCAATTTAATAGCATTACTAATGAAGTTTTTGGTTTTAGTAAGTCAGAAACAATTATTGCTAATAGTTTTATAAAATCATCTTTAGATGTAGGTATAAATGTAAGTTTTGTAAATATGGTGGATAGTGTACAGTTGTCTTATTCTGATGATTTAAAATTAAATAATGGAAGTATAACCATAGGAGATATAAGTACAAGAAAATATAATTTGCCCCCAATAAGCATAAGTAATTTTAAAATAGAAGAAGTAGACGAAGATGTAGACCTTTTTTGGAAAATAGAGAAAAATTCAAACGTAGGAGCTTACTCTGTAGAAAGAAGCTATGATGCAAAATCGTATGAGATAATTGGGAATAGCGTAATAAATAATTCGCAGATGAATACCTATACTTATATAGATAAAACAATACTACCAATAATACAAGACTGCTACTATAAAATAAAAGTTGTAGAAAAAGATAACCATGTAAGCTATTCTCCAGTATTAAGATTGAAAAGAAAAAATTCAATTGGATTGACAGGTATAAAACCTACGGGTTCATTTTTTACCTCAAGCGTTGAGTTATTGTTGGTTGTAGATATGCCAGGCGAAATAAAAGTAAATATGTATGACAATCAAGGTAATAAAGTATTTTCTAAAGTATTTAAAGATATAAAAGCAAATGACTTAATTTCTTTGGATGGATTAGCAAAATTACCTCCAAATTCATATTATATAGAAGCATCTAACAATGGGAAAAGATATTTGGTACAAGTAGAAAAAAATGAGCGCACCAGCCGTGGTACAATAATATTGTAATAAAAAATTTAATTTATAAATTATTTAATGATAGATAATTATGATGCTTTTTTATAAAAATGTTAATACAATAACCGTTTTAAAAAAGAAAGCCTTACATTTGCAGCCCGTTGAAAACACGGTAAATAAACAATTTTATTAAAAAACAAAAAACAGGGAAATGAGCAATTACGAATTGATGGTGGTTTTTACCCCTGTGCTATCTGAAGAGGAATTTAAAGCCGCTCAGAAAAAATATGAAACACTTGTTACAGAAAACGGTGGGTCTATTACGCACAGCAACCCATGGGGACTAAAATCACTGGCGTATCCTATTGCCAAAAAGACTACTGGTCTTTATTGGGTAATGGAATATAGTGCGCCAACCAGCTTCAATGAAAAGTTGAAAATTCAACTTTTACGTGACGAATCTAGCATGCGTCACATGTACACAGTACTCGATAAATACGCCGTGGAGTACAATAGTAGAAAGAGAAGTGGTGTAAAACATTTTGAACCATCACAAAAAACGGAAGCATAACCATGGCAAAAGCAAATGAGATTAAATACCTAACAGCCGTAAAAGCTGAGAAGCGTCCCAAGAAATATTGTCGCTTTAAGAAAATGGGCATCCGCTATATTGACTATAAAGATGGTGATTTCTTAAAAAAATTCTTAAACGAACAAGGTAAGTTATTGCCTCGTCGCCTTACAGGAAATTCTCTGAAATTTCAACGTAAAGTAGGTGAAGCAGTAAAGAAAGCTCGTCAAATGGCTATCTTACCTTATGTTACAGATTTAATGAAGTAAATTAGTATAGAGTACTGAGATATTAGTATAGAGATTAAACTCAAATAATTTTAAATCTTATCTAATTACTCAACACTAATATTTCAATACTATTTTCTAACCACCCTAATCTTTAAGTAGAGAAAGATTATTTTAATTTATAAATTAAATTGATTTGGGTAAAAATGCAAAACAATGCAGGTAATACTAATACAAGATGTAAACAACCTTGGCGGTGCTAATGAGTTGGTAACTGTAAAAAATGGTTATGGTCGTAACTTTTTAATACCACAAAAACTAGCGGTAGAAGCTAGTCCTAGCAATATGAAACAAATGCAGGAAAAAGTAAAACACCAAGCCAAAAAAGAAGCTAAATTATTAGCTGAATTAAATAGTGTAATAGCTGTACTAAAAGAAAGCCCACTAAAAATTGGTGCAAAAACTGGTACAAGTGGTAAAATATTTGGTAGTGTTACCTCAGTTCAAATAGCTCGTGCTATTAAAGAGCAAAAAGGATACGAAATTGACCGTCGTCGTATCACAATTGTAGAGGATATTAAAGAATTAGGTACTTACAAAGCAAATATTGATTTTGGTAACGGCAACGAAACTGAAGTAGAATTTGAAGTGGGTGCTGAATAATAAATGTAAAATTCTAAAAAGCCGTTTGCTTAAAAGCAAGCGGCTTTTCTTTAGCTAGTCTCACTCTTCATTGGCTAATATTCCTTTTGCAAAAGGCGAAAACCTGTACATTTCAAAAAAAAGCGTATCGTTTGATTTTTGCATTAATAATACACTTACTTTTGTATTGTCTGTAGGAATCTTAGTTTTAATGTTGGCTGATTTTATCTTTTTGTAAGTAGTTTTCAGTTCATTGTAGCACTAATGTCCAGGGCATTAATTAATTTATTTATAAAAAGTTTATTACAATGAACATTTATGTAGGAAATCTTAGCTGGTCTATGACTGACGAAGACTTAAGCACACTCTTTACTGAGTATGGCACTGTATCAAGTGCAAAAATTTTAAAAGACAAAATGAATGGCCGTAGTAAAGGTTTTGGTTTTGTAGAAATGGAAGACGATGAAGCTGCTAAAGCTGCAATCGCTGCATTAAACGAAGTTGAAATTCAAGGTCGTAAATTAATTGTAAACGAGTCTCAGCCACGGGCTGAAGGTGATGATTACAAAAAGCGCAGTGGTGGCGGTGGTTACGGCGGCGGTGGTAACAGAGGTGGTGGCGGTTACGGCGGCGGTGGTGGTGGTCGTTCAGGTGGCGGCGGCGGATACGGTGGCGGCGGTGGTCGTAGCGGTGGAAGTGGCGGTTACGGTGGCGGCGGTGGTCGTTCTGGCGGCGGTGGTGGTTACAGCAAAGATTATTAATATCTAAGTTATATAAACACGCTTTAGAAATTCCTCACAGCAATGTGGGGATTTTTTATGCCCAATTATTTTTGGTTAATGGTGAGTTTTTAATGTTTTATAGCATTGTAAACCTTTGAACCTTTAACAACTCTACAAAAACTAGTCAAAAAATTTGGCATTGTAATTTAGGAATAAACGAATATATAGTTACTTATTCAAGAAATGCAGCTACAAATGCACTAAAAAGCTTACCTACCTTATCCACACCAGTAAATATGACGAATATTGTAAGTAGGTTAAATAACATTGCATCTCCTATTTCTGCACCACGCTTTGCATATGAAAAAGATATTTTTAGCAAAATGCGTGCAAATAGATTAATGTCAGAACAAGATGTGCAACATCAAATATACCTGCAACTAGCTAATGTAAGAAAAGGGTACACCCTAGCATTAGAACAATATAATAAGCGTAATATACAAGCACCCAATCTTGGTAGATAAACTATATTTTATAAATAATGCTATCAAATGAGTACTGTTTAGCTTCTTTTTATTAAAACATTAGTTGTAATACTCTTAGATTGTAAATGATTAAACAAAATTTAAAGTTATTTGAGGGAAGTTGAAAATAAAATTTTACATGGTAAATTTTATTTGCTTTTTACTTTAGTAAACAAAAAAGTATTATTATGAAAAATAAATTATGGTTATTATTTATTAAAAATGCTTATTGGGTGTTGCCCTTTCTTGAAAACAAAACCGAAAAGCGTGCTATAAAAAAAGCTACAGAAAAAGCAGTAACTGGTCTTGCTAAAGCAAATTTAATTAAGGAACCCATAAAAGCTTTTGAACAGATAGCTAAACAATATTTTAGCTCTTCAGACAGAACAATATCTATGGCAATCAACATGGTAAGACATTATAATACTGGTCCTGGTCAGGCAGCTAGCTTATATGCAGAAATGAAAGTTAATAACCCTAGTATTTCGCAAGCATATGCCAAATTAATAGAGCCAATGACCAATTTGAGGAACAACGGTACAATTTCTAATGTAAAATTAGAAAAGTTTAAACAGAAAATTGATGGAATGTTTGAACTTAAGTTTAAAGCGGAAATAACGAAAGCCCAAAGGCTTGGTTTTGAAGGTGCTGTAAGTAATATGATTACTAGAGACAGCATTAAAGGAACAATTACAGTAAATTATGATTATTTGAATACATTTGTTAGAAACAATCTACCACAATCGAAGAGAAGTATTGTAGATCGAGTGTTAATACAAATAAACAAGTATGTAGAAATAGATGCTAAAAATCAAGCAATGGCTATAATACAAGGTCACCCTAAACCAGTTAATATGACGAATGTTGTAAATATGACGAATGTTGTAGATATGTTAAATATATATCATGGTCATTCATCATTAGAGAATTCATACGCCATTATTTATAAAAAGTTACATAAATTAGAATTAATCACTGACTATGAATTGGACCGTCAATTATTGGAACAATATCCGTTACAAATAGAAAAAGGTTACAACAAAGCAATAAAGCTTCATAATAATCCACCTAGTGTAAATATACAAAGGTCAATTAGATAAATTATATAATTGCAAAAAACTTAATGAAAAGCAAAATAATTTTAATTAAAAATCTTTTACATTGTAGCAAGCTAATAAAGTGGGAGCTGGAAATGTGCATCCAATAAAATGTAATAGTTTGTATTTTAATAACGATGATATAAAATATCAATTACAATTAGGGGTTGAATATTTTGATAAGCAAATGGGGATTGGTAGTACGGGATTATTCCAATCTGAGCCACTAGTACAAAATATTGATAAGGCATGGATTTTAGCATTTCGTGAATTTAATAAACGCCATGGTATACTTGAGCCAGAAGGCTTAACACATCCTGATTTTTTATAGAGAAAACTGATAAGATTTCAAGAACGTAATTCTAGAATATCTTTTTTTGAAGAGCTTTCTCCATCAGATTATAAAAAAAATTTGGTAGCGTAACATAATATAAAAGTGTCATTAGACGTACAATATAAGGTACATCTTTTTAAAAATAAAAATCCCACATCAGGCTCTGAAATTATTTCTAGTTAAATATGAGAAATTTGTAAATAAAAATAATTGGTATGATTTTAGAACTACTTTTTTTAAATAAACAACATGAAAATTTTTTCTAAAATTACACTTGGTACTGCGGTTGTAGTATTTACAAGCATAATGCTGGTAAGCAAAAAGAAAGCTAGCGCAAAAAAATCAGCAGCAGATATTGCTAATAAAGGCTATGAAACTGCTACAGATGATTTTAAAAAAAACAAAAAATTGAAAAAGATGCATTTTGGCCCTGTGCTACCACATCACAACTTTAGCTAAAAATGTCGCTTTTTGAAAAATGTAATTTTATTTA
>JANXOQ010000298.1 GCA_025357775.1 Ferruginibacter sp.
TGGCTCAGAGGAGTACATCATAGCGTAAAAAATCTGCAACCGTACTTAGATGAGTATTGTTACAGGTTTAATAGAATAAAATCATTCGAAAGTATTTTCCATAATATTACTTGTAGAATGATTAAACATAAACCTGTTTATCTAACACAATTAAAAATGGAGTAAGTAAATGCCTACTTCAATAAAAGAAATTTTTTCAAATTATTTATCGTTACAAATTTTGGTAAGTTGTTTTGATAAATAAAAATCATGATAACTCAATATTTAACCCTTCATTACTTATTTTCGCAATTAAATAAATGACGAGAAAAATTAAATATTAACGGAGTTCCAAAAAATTATCATAGACCATAGCCATTAAAACTCCACTTAGCCTCAGCTTTTGTTATTAAATAAAATAAATATTGATAACATTTAAAAAATAATGAAAGAGACGAACCCGTTAATTGTTATTGGGTATTTTGTAACAGCTAACTCCAAAACCTATAATCACAAATTAAACCAGTAGAAAAACAAATGTTCCAAAATATCATAGCCCAAAAGCTTTCTATAAAACCAACACAGGTAGAGATAGTATTACAATTACTAAGCGAAGGCAGTACCATACCTTTTATAGCAAGATATAGAAAAGACAGAACAGGTGCTTTAGATGAAGTGCAAATACAACAAATACAAGATGAAAATAAATTAATGAATGAGTTTGCAGAACGCAAAACATTTATAGAAAAAACCATTTCAGAGCAAGGTAAAATGACGGGAGAATTGCAAGCAAAAATTGATGCTGCAATAACCATTACACAACTAGAAGATATTTATTTGCCTTACAAACAAAAGCGCAAAACAAAAGCAATAGTCGCAAAAGAAAATGGGTTGCAACCCTTGGCGGATATGCTTTTGGAGCAAAATGATATTGATGTAGAAAAAGAAGCTGCTGCATTTATAAATGAAAAAGTATTAACCGTTGATACAGCTTTGCAAGGTGCTAGAGATATTATTGCAGAAACAGTAAATGAAGATATTAGCATAAGAGAAAAACTGCGAAGGTTTTTTGAAAAAGAGGGTTTGGTAAAAAGTACTGTGATTTCTGATAAAGAAATAGAAGCTATTAAATACAAAGATTATTTTGCTTTTTCTGAAAAAATTTCTACCATTCCATCACATAGAACGCTAGCAATATTGCGTGGGTTTTTGGAAGGATTTTTAAAAGTAGCTATAGAGCCATTAGAGGAAATAGCTTTAGAAATAATAGCAGATGTGTACATAAAAAGAATGAGTACTTGCAGCGAGCAAATACGCAAAGCCATCAAAGACAGCTATCGCCGCTTGTTGCAACCAAGTTTAGAAACGGAGTTTAGAACAGCATTAAAAAATGCAGCAGATGAAGAAGCAATTAATGTTTTTGCTGAAAATTTGCGCCAACTATTATTAAGCTCACCATTGGGTAGTAAAAAAATATTGGCTATAGACCCAGGCTACAGAACGGGCTGCAAAGTAGTATGTATAGATGAAAAAGGAGAGTTGCAAAAAACTGCACTCATTTTTGTACACGAAAAAAACAGAATGGATGATGCTGAGCATACTATTCGTTCTTTAGTAAAACAATACGAAATACAAGTTTTTGCCATTGGTGATGGCACTGCTGGTAGAGAAACAGAACAATTTATAAAAAAATTAAATATTGGGTTGCCAGTATATTTAGTAAACGAGGATGGTGCAAGTATTTACTCTGCATCGGAGATAGCTAGGCAAGAATTTCCTGACCAAGATATAACAATTAGAGGTGCGGTGAGCATAGGTCGTAGGCTAATGGACCCACTAGCAGAATTGGTAAAAATAGATCCGAAAAGTATTGGAGTAGGTCAATACCAGCATGATGTAAACCAACCAAGGCTTAAAGAAAAGCTTGACCAAACTGTGGTGAGTTGTGTTAATATTGTTGGTGTAAATTTAAACACCGCTAGCAAACATTTACTAAGCTATGTGAGTGGAATTGGGAGTACAATTGCAGAAAATATTATAACCTATAGAAAGCAAGAAGGAAAATTTACTAACAGAAAACAATTATTAAAAGTACCTCGCCTTGGTGGCAAAGCTTATGAGCAATGTGCAGGTTTTTTACGCATACCTGGCGCACTTGATGTATTAGATGCGAGTGCTGTACACCCAGAGGCATACACACTCGTGCAACAAATGGCAAAAGATATTAATGCAGATGTGAATACATTAATAGGCAATGAAGCTTTACTAAATACGATTGATAAAAAGAAATATATAAACGCCAGCTTTGGTTCGCATACGATAAACGATATTATAAACGAATTAAAAAAGCCAGGGCTGGACCCAAGAAGTGAAGTACAGCTTTTTGAGTTTGCACAAATTTTTGGAATAGAGGATGTTAAAGTAGGAATGGAAGTGCCAGGAATTGTAACCAATCTTACTCGTTTTGGTGCATTTGTAGATATTGGAATAAAACAAGATGGCCTTGTACACGTATCTGAAATAGCACATAAGTATATACAAGACCCAAGCGAAATGCTTAAGCTAAACCAACATGTAAAAGTAAAAGTAATGGAAGTAGATGTGGCTCGTAAGCGAATTGCTTTATCTATAAAACAAACAGAAGCAGCACCAGCACAACAAACTAGACCTTCGCAACATATACCAAAACCGAAGCAAAATTTTGCGACATCTGCAAAAGAAATACAACCAGCTACCATGGATGATGCATTGGCTGCTCTTAGAAATAAGTTTAGATAATATATTTTAAAAAATTTTGCAGAATAATTTTTCTCCTTATATTTGCATTCTGTAAAGGGGAGTTTAGCTCAGTTGGTTTAGAGCATCTGCCTTACAAGCAGAGGGTCACAGGTTCGACTCCTGTAACTCCCACAAAGCTTCACAAAATGTGAAGCTTATTTTTTTGCATTAATATTCAGTTAAATTTTAATCCTCCCAATTCAAGATTAAAAAATGGCACAAGTTCGATATAAGTAACTGCCACAAAAGTCATCTTATCAATAAATGGCTTTTTTATATAATGTATTTTACATACCTACATATTTAACCAAAAAAGCTAAAAAATATTAAATTGAAATAATTCTGATAATTTAGAGGAGTTATTGATAAAACAATTCTAGTCACTACGGCTACATATAAAAATTTAGTGATTAGGTTTTTGTATTCAATTTTTTTTAAAAAATACTAACAATAAACTGAGAGCAAAAATTAAAAACTGGAAAAGTATAAAAATAATTGAAAAGCTAATTGGAATTTAGCAAAGTTGGACTAGTGCCTAAATACTTGATAATATGGAGTGTCAAAACTTCGATTTTCCAATTGTGTTGTAATCAGCTGGGTAACTCCCTCAAAACCTAACAGAGTTGTGAGGTTTCTTATTTTTTATATCAACCTTACTATATACAACTTCGTTTGTTTTTTATAAATTAAATTTGCAATCTTAATTATAATAAATGGCATACAATTCCTTAGAAGAATGTTTAATAGACTTAGAAAATACAGGGCAACTTATTAGAATAAAAGAAGAAGTAGACCCTTACCTAGAAATGGCTGCCATACACTTGCGCATACATGAGGCTGGGGGAAAAACTATTCTTTTTGAAAAAGTAAAAGGCTCAAAGTATAAATCTGTATCTAATATCTATGGCACTTTAGAGCGAAGTGAATACATTTTTAGAAAAACGCTTGATCATGTAAGAAACCTTATAGCACTAAAAAATGACCCCGTTGCTGCCATAAAAAAACCCTTTAAACATTTAGCCACTTTGGCGGCAGGTTTTAAAGCATTACCACTAAAGAATGCTATAAACAAACCTGTACTTTTTGAAGAAATAAATATTAGTGATTTGCCACAAATTGTGCATTGGCCAATGGATGGAGGTGCTTACGTAACGCTGCCACAAGTGTACACTGAAGATATAGATAAGCCCGGTATAATGAATGGTAACATGGGTATGTATCGTATACAGCTATCTGGCAATGATTATGTAATGAACAAAGAAATTGGTTTGCATTATCAACTGCACAGAGGTATTGGTGTGCATCAAACGAAAGCCAATAAAAAAGGGCAACCACTAAAAGTTAGTATTTTTATAGGCGGCCCACCAGCTCATGCAGTAGCGGCTGTAATGCCACTGCCAGAGGGTTTGGGGGAAGCTACCTTTGCTGGTGCACTTGGTGGGCGTCGTTTTAGATATACTTATAAAGATGGTTTTTGTATAAGTACCGATGCTGACTTTGTAATAACAGGTACTGTAGAACCTTTGCAAAACAAACCTGAGGGCCCTTTTGGAGACCACTTAGGTTACTACAGTTTAAAGCACGAATTTCCATTAATGAAAGTGCATAAAGTATATGCAAAAAAAAATGCTATTTGGCCTTTTACTGTAGTAGGAAGACCGCCGCAAGAAGATACAAGTTTTGGGCAACTAATACACTCAATTACTGGTAGTGCTTTGCAAAATGAAATACCTGGTTTAAGAGAAGTAAATGCTGTAGATGCAGCAGGGGTGCACCCTTTGCTACTTGCAATAGGTAGTGAGCGTTATACACCTTACACACCTGCTACACAACCAGCGGAAATTCTAACCATTGCTAACCACATTTTAGGCACGGGGCAGCTAAGCCTTGCAAAGTTTTTATTTATTACTGCCGATGCTGATAATAAAATAGATACCCACCACATAAAAGAATATTTTATTTATTTGTTAGAACGAATAAATCTTCAAAGAGATATACACTTTTATACCAACACTACTATTGATACGCTTGATTATTCAGGTACATCCATAAATAGTGGTAGCAAGGTAGTATTTGCTGCAAATGGAGTTGTAAAAAGAAACTTAGGCAATACCATTCCAGCTTTTTTAAATGATTATAATGGAACATTAATTATGGATGGTATTATTGCAATACAGTTAAAACCATTTACAAACTATGCTGCTGCAAAAGAAGAATTAAATATTTTAAATGAAAATTTAAAACAAAAAACAAACGAACTTAATGCATTCCCAATTTTGGTATTGTGCGATGATGCAAAATTTGCAGCAGAAAAATTAAATAATTTTTTATGGCTTGCATTCACAAGGTGTAATCCTTCGCATGATATTTATGGAGTAAATAGTTTTACAGAAAATAAACATTGGGGCTGCACTAGTGTTATATTTGATGCAAGAATAAAACCTCATAATGCACCACCATTGATATTAGATAAAAATGTAGAAAAAAGAGTAGATGAGATTTTAAAAAATGTGAAAATGTAAAATATAAAATGTGGGAAATGTTTGGATTGAAGTACAACTTTTAAAATGTAAATAACGAGTAAAAATGATGACGATTTATGTAATGTCACTGGCACTAATTTTTCAAAGTTGTGTAGCACAAAAAACGCCGAAACTTAATTACAGCAAGGACAACAATACATTACTTTGGGAAATATCAGGCAATGGATTAAAAAAGCCTAGCTATATGTTTGGCACTTTTCACATATTGTGTAAAGACGATATAAAATTTAGTTCAAATTTACAAACAGCATTTGCTGCTTCCAAAGAAATATATTTTGAAATGGATTTAGATGACCCAAAAAATACACTTGGTGGAATGTTTTTTATGAATATGAAAAATAAAACACTTAAAGAATTATACAATGAAAAAGAATACGTAAAAGTGGCATCGTTTTTTAAAGATTCGCTAAAATTGAACATCAGTTTTTTTAGTAAAATGAAACCAATGATGTTAGAGGCTATGCTGTACCCACGTTTAATGCCTTGCAAAACCCCAAGTGGTGTAGAAATGGAATTAATGACAATAGCTTTTAAACAAAAAAAAGAAATTAAAGGTTTTGAAACAATAGAATTTCAGTCCTCCATATTTGATAGCATACCATACGATAAACAAGCTAAATCATTGCTTAAAGATATAGACAGTTCTCTTAGCTACAAAGTGTATTTTAATAAAATGGTAAACGTATACAAAAATCAAGAAACAGATAAGTTGGTAGAAATAATAACAGATACTGCTTTTAATGATGGGGAAAATGATGATGTATTACTAAAAAATAGAAATAAAAATTGGGTTAAACAACTAAAAAGTATTTTGGTAAAAAGTAATATTTTTATAGGTGTTGGTGCAGCACATTTATTTGGTAAAGATGGGTTGATAACTTTGATGAGAAAGGAAGGGTATAAAGTAACAGGTATAGAAAATAAATAATTATAAAGCTAATCATTACATATCCCTTTTTGGCTGGCTTAAACGATACTAAAAAAAAATAACATATAAGTTTAGAGAATTAGAGCTTATGAACTTCAGTCATTTTTTGCAATAATAAACTTGTTCATAACAAATGGGATGCTTTCTACCAATGGGCTTTTAAAAACAGCTATCGAAACAAAAAACTTAAAAATATAAAAATGAAAAATATTTTAAAGAAAACAATGCTCATATTGTTAATTATATTTATGGTAATACAATTTTTTAGGCCCACAAAAAACCTTGCATTTGCAGCAAGTATAAATAACATAACTACTCAATACTCTGTACCAAATGATGTGCAAGCAATTTTGAAAACTAGCTGCTACGATTGCCATAGTAACAATACAAAATACCCTTGGTATAATAATATTCAACCCGTAGCTTGGTATCTTAAAAACCATGTAGATGAAGGAAAAAAAGAAATAAACTTTGATGAATTTGCAAGCTACAGCCCAAGGAGGCAATACAAAAAGTTTAGAGAAATAAACCAACAATTAGAAGAAAATGAAATGCCGATGGGTTCTTATACGCTTATCCACAGCAATGCCAAACTAAATAGAGAACAGAAAATAAAAGTATACACATGGGTAAATGAAATGATGGATACAATGAAAGTTCGTTACCCAATCGATAGCCTAGAAAGAATTAAAAAAGCATAATATTAAAATTTAGTTTTATCATACTTTATAACAAACTTTTTTAGGTTTGGTTTGTATTTTCTTTTTCTTGTAGTTTCATAATCATAAATAGCTTTACCTAGGTTTTTCATAAATGGGTAACCTACTTTTTCGTATTCGTATTTATCATCGTTAAAAATTTCATCGGCATTTACATAAATAGTTGCACTTAGTGCAAACTCAATTTTTTTTTCAAAGTCAACTATATAGGAGATATCTATAAGAAATCCATAAGCATCACCTACTTTATTAAATATTCTTATATTTTTGGGTATATCAATTTTTTCTGAACCATACATTAAAAATTTGCAATAAGCGTCATAAAATTCGGCAGTGTCGTA
>JANXOQ010000385.1 GCA_025357775.1 Ferruginibacter sp.
TTGCAGAAAAAAGAATTGCACAACTTAAAAGCTATGGTGATAAGGCAACATTAGTAACAGAAGATTCAATAACGTATAAAATAAAAATAGGCTTTAAAAAAGTAATAACCGATACATTAAGGGTAAAAGATTCTGTGGCAAGCCAATATGGTACAAAAGGCAAGTCTTACGTAGAAATGCCCAAAAAATGAAAAATTAAAAAGTTAATTAACAAGCTTATTGACTAGAAGTAAATTCCTTTGTTCGTTTTACAAAAAAATATTTGATTTCCTTTTTTAAAAAATAAAACAATATTCAACTTTACATTTTAAAGTAGAATGTAATCATTCTTATCATCTCGGTTATTTACCAAATATTTGTAGAGAAAAATTTGGAAGGAAATGTCATAAAAGTATTATTAATTAAATCGATTGCTTTTGTAACAATAAACAGATATAACATAAAAATAACTAATAAATGATATATTGGTATTTTTATTTTCAAAAAAATATATGACATATTAAGAACTCTTATAGCGAAATATACAGCTGAATAAGTAGTGAAACTACTTATAATTTATGAAAATTTTTTAAAATAATTTATGCATAAAGATTTACATATATGGATTTTATAGACTATTACAACGTTTTAGGATTGGTAAGAACAGCTACAGCAGATGATATAAAAAAAGCTTATAGAAAATTAGCAAAGCAATATCATCCAGATGCTAACCCAAATGATGATACAGCAAAGAAAAAATTTCAACAAATAAATGAAGCTAATGAAGTACTAAGCGATACAAACAATCGAAAAAAATACGACAAATACGGAAAGGATTGGCAACATAGTGAAGCATATGAACAGCAAGCAAGACAACAAAGGCAATACTCCCAACAATTTGATACTAATGGTAGTAATGGTGATTTTTCTGATTTTTTTTCAAGTATGTTTGGTGGTGGTAGTGCTAGACGAAACACCAGCAAACAAAAAGGACAAGACCTTAGTGCTAGTTTTCAGCTTAACTTATCAGATGTTTTTAAAACACACCAACAAACAATTACTATAAATGGAAAAAATATTAGAATTACAGTGCCAGCAGGTACTGAAGATGGGCAGGCAATTAGAATAAAAGGTTTTGGACAAGATGGTCTAAATGCTGGTGCAGCTGGAGATTTGATACTTACTTTTAAAATAAACAACGATACTTTTTTTAAAAGAATTGGTAATGATTTACAAATAATACAAGAAATAGATTTATATACTGCTTTACTTGGTGGTGACATTGAAATAAACACCCTTCATGGAAAACTAAAATTAAAAGTAAAACCAGAAACACAAAATAATACCAAAATAAGATTAAAATCAAAAGGATTTCCTGCTTATAAACAAGATGATATATTTGGAGATTTGTATGTAACCTATTTAGTAAAACTTCCCATAGGTATAAGCGAAAAAGAAAAAAGTTTGTTTGAAGAATTAAAAGAGATAGCTAATAATTAAAATATAAAGCCCTAAAAGATTTCAGGGCTTTATTATAAATCAATGTAAAAATTTACTATTCAGTTGCTGTTATTTCTGTATCCATCACTTTAAAATTTTCTCCAAACCTTCCACCTCCTATAAATTTCTTAATATAATAAACCTCATCCAAATTACTAATTGTTACTCCTTTGCTACTGCTTGAATGTGTAAAATATCCATCGCTCAAATAAAGGCCTACATGGCTAACACCTCCTCTAGTATTAAAAAAAACTAAATCTCCTTCTTGCAAATCTAATTTATTAATCTTTGTACAAACAGCGTATTGCTCGTGTGCTGTACGAGGAAGTACAATTCCGTATGCTGTTTCAACCATTTTTCCAGTGTAACTACTACAGTCTATACCGTTTTTAGTGGTGCCACCATATCTATACCTAGTACCAAACCAATCTTCTATAAAACCAAATAATTTAAAATCTGTTATTGATTCTACCTCTCTATTTAATATTTGAGAAAATTTAAATTGCAACTTATTACATTCTTCCGTATCAAAGTTGGTAGGTAAAGTTGATAACTTTTCTAAACGAAGTATTTCTTTTTGAGTTGTATTTAAAATTGGCAGATTTGATGGGTACAACTCTGTACCAATAATACTTGGATTATCGTTTGTAAAACTAGCACGCATTTGTGCATTAGTAGTAAATGAAGTAACTGTAAAAACGCAAAGCGCAACAGTTACAAACAGAAATTTTTTCATACGTAAAATATGGGGGTTACACGTATAAGACGCTATCTTTTGTTATTTCTGCTTCTATAATTCTTTGTTTATCTATTGAAATGTTCCGAGCTATAAATCTTGTCCTACATTGATTAAAATTAATTAATTTCTTTATTATTTCAAAGTTAGAAAAATAATGTGATATAACAATTATTTCACACAATCTATTGCAAATCATATTACTAAAATAAGATTTAGCATCGCTATAGAATAAGTTTATCTTTTCCAAAAATTACCTTACATAAATTTTTGTATTTATTAAATATAAAATACAAGTAAATTCCATCTTTTGAAAATCGATACTTATCATTTTCATCAGTATCTTTTTCTTTATAATCTAATAGTTTTTTACGAATATCTTCAATCATAGAATTTTTTGTTAAATCCATTTTTTCAATTGTAAGCTTACC
>JANXOQ010000404.1 GCA_025357775.1 Ferruginibacter sp.
TGATGTTGTGCATTTTATATAATTGATAGTCAAACTATTATATACAAAAACCATGCTAAAAACATGAATGCACAACATCTTTTTTTATTCTTTTAGAACTATTTTTATAACCGCACAACAGGTAATAAATAATTAAAAAGTTCAACAATTTACAAAGCTCCTTCATCAGCAAAACTATAATAACCCTCATCGCTTACAATTATATGGTCTAGTATTTTTATATCAAAATATGAAGCTGCTATTTTTATTTTGTGCGTTAGTTCCACATCTTGCCTGCTTGGTTTTAAATTACCAGAAGGGTGATTGTGGCTTAATATAAGTGAAGTAGCATTGTGGTCTAAAGCTTCTTTTAAAATAAGCCGTGGGTCTGCTACGGTGCCATCTATACCTCCCCTACTTATTATTTTATACCCACTTACTTTATTAGCTTTATTTAAAAATAATACAGCAAATACCTCGTGGGCATTATCTTTTAAAACAGTACGTAAATAATGAGCAATGTCTTTGCTGCTGCTCATTTTTGGTTTTTGAAAAACATCCCCAGCACTTCTTCTCCTACCAATTTCTAAAGCCGCTGCTATGCTTATTGCTTTTGCCTCTCCTATTCCTTTTATTTTTTGTAAATCTTTTAAAGATAGTTTACCTAATTCGTCTAAATTATTTTGCCCAAGTTGCATTATTTCTTTTGCAAGATCTACAGCAGATTTTTCTTTGCTGCCGTTATTGATAATTATAGCCAATAACTCTGCATTACTTAATACCTCTGCACCTAGCTTAGTCATCTTCTCTCTTGGTCTATCATCATCCGACCAATTTTTTATAGAAGTTTTATTTTTTTCAATATTTTCCACACTTTAAATTTATTAATCTAAAACTAACTGTATTTTCGCACAAACTTCATCTAAAAATAACATACGTCATGCAATCAAACGTAAAAATATTTTCTGGAATAGGCTCGCAATATTTAGCAGAAAAAATAGCCACAAAGTTTGGAGAGCCTTTGGGTAAAGTAAATATACAACGTTTTAGCGATGGGGAAATAGGAGTAGAATTTCAAGAAAGTATCAGAGGGCGGTCTGTTTTTTTAATACAAAGTACGTATTCTCCCACCGACAATTTAATGGAACTTTTGCTTATGATAGATGCTGCAAAACGTGCATCTGCATATAAAGTGATAGCTGTAATGCCTTATTATGGCTACGCCAGGCAAGATAGAAAAGATAGGCCACGTGTTGCTATTGGCTCCAAGCTAGTAGCAAATATGCTTACAGCTGCTGGTGCAGATAGAGTAGTAACGATGGATTTACATGCACCACAAATACAGGGTTATTTTGATATACCTGTAGACCATTTAGATTCGTCCGCCATTTTTATTCCATACATAGAAAGTTTAAATTTAGAGAACCTTACTTTTGCTGCACCAGATGTTGGTAGTGCAAATAGGATTAGAGAAGTAGCTACATTTTTTGAATGCGACATGGTAATATGCGATAAGCATAGAAAACGTGCAAACGAAATAGCAAGTATGGTACTTATAGGTGATGTAAAAGATAGAGATGTGGTGCTGATAGATGATATTTGTGATACAGGTGGCACGCTTTGTAAAAGTGCCGCTCTTATGAAGGAAAAAGGAGCTCGTAGTGTACGTGCATTATGTACACACCCCGTACTTAGTGGCAAGGCTTACGAAAATATTGCTAATAGTATGTTAGAAGAATTGGTGGTTTGTGATACCATACCTGTAAAAAATATTTGCGAAAAAATAAAAATATTATCTGTAGATGAATTATTTGCAGTAGCATTAAGAAATGCTTACGAAAATAAAAGTATAAATAGTTTATTTATACGTGGTAGAATAAAAACGGTGAAGTAGAATTTTAAATTTTTTGATTAGGACTGGTTTTTAACTAGTCCTTTTTTTGTGCCAAATACATTTTATAACAAACGGCAAAAGCAAGAGCAGCGCCTACTGAATCTGCTGCCCAGTCCCACAAATCAAATGCACGAAATGGTATAAAATATTTTTGTATATATTCTGTTGTAAGCCCCCAAACAATTATAGACATTGTAATTTTAATACAAGCTTGCAATTTTGGGGTATAGGCTATATTGCTTGTTGCAAATGGTTTTATCCATAAGAATGTTAAGATACCAAACAGTCCAAAGTGTACCCATTTATCAAAATAAATAACTTTAAGCCAATCATCCGTTTTTGGAAATTGATTGCCAGGTAAGCAAATTAAATATAGTACTAAAAAAAACCAGCCAACGGCTGGTACAAATTTTTTGAGTGGTATCATTATAATCTTATTACGGGTTAGGTGACCACTTATTAAGTACAGTTGCCATCTTTAAACAATTAGCCTAAAATTTTAACCCACCAAACTTTCATAAGCTTCCGCACCCATCAGTGTTTCAAAATCTGCTACATTATTTACTTTTACTTTTACCATCCAGCCAGCATTATAAGGGTCGCTGTTTACTAGCTCAGGATTAGCTTCTAAAGCTGCATTTACTTCTATTACTGTGCCTGCTAATGGCAAAAATAAATCACTCACAGTTTTTACTGCTTCTACAGTACCAAACACTTCTTCTGCAGCAAATGATTTGCCTACGCTACTTATATCAATGTATACAATGTCGCCTAGTTCTCCTTGTGCAAAATCAGTAATACCAATAGTTGCAGTATCACCTTCAAGGCTTATCCATTCGTGGTCTTTTGTGTATTTTAAGTTTTGTGGGTAGCTCATAATTTTATTTTTTGAATTAGCTTCCTAAATCCCCAAAAGAAGACTTGGCAACTTTGTTAAAGATTAATATTTTTTTATTTAAAATTATTCTATTTGCAACTTGCCTTCTGCAAAACTGCTTTCTGTTTGCTACTTATTACAACAGCTCACTACCTACTTATCGCTCACCACTTCCATTTTCATCCTCACATCACCCACAGGTCTATCTGCATTCCCTTTCTGTACACTTGCTATTTTATCTATCACATCTAAGCCACTACTTACTTCTCCAAATACTGTATACTTGGTATCAAGCATTGGGGTGCCTCCAATTGTTTTATAAACAAGTCTTTGCTCTGGCGTATACTTTACTGAACGTTGCATATCAAATCCATTAAGGAGGTCATCGCTATATACATTGCCTTGTACAATATAAAATTGGCATGCACTACTGGCCATCTCTGGGTTACCATCTCTAGCTGCGCAAAGTGTTCCTTTTTTGTGAAACAAACTTGGTTTAAATTCTGCAGGTATTCTTGCCATATCACCACCACCATTACCTAGCATAGCACCTGGCTCTGCATTTTTACTAAGTGGGTCACCACCTTGTATCATAAAACCACTTATTACTCTATGAAAAAGTAAACTGTCATAAAAATGCGCTTTTACTAGTTTAGTAAAATTATCTCTATGCAATGGGGTAGAGTCATATAGTTTTACTACAATTACGCCAGAGTCGGTTGTTATTTTTATTTTTATAGAGTTATCTTTAATTTTTGTTGTTCTTGTTATTGCTCTTCTTGCACTAGTTCTTACAACCGCTTTTTTTACGGCAAACTTTTTCTTTGCTTGTGCATTTACATTTAAAGCAATTATTGAAAATACTGCTACTAATAATAACGATAAAATCTTCTTCATTTTTTTAATTGGCAATTTATAGTTTAAGAATTTGAATTTTAATATAGAAAATTATTT
>JANXOQ010000469.1 GCA_025357775.1 Ferruginibacter sp.
ATATCATTTCCATTAATTTTTACCGCTGCAATAAATAACGCTACCGACACTTGGTATCTATCTCCTTCAGCCCCAAGTTTACCCTGCATAGTACCTAAAAAACCTGCAAGTACTGCTACACTTGTTAAATTATCTACACGCTTACAAAGTGCTACTATTTTCTCATACACAGGTCCTACAATTATGTTATTGGGTTGTCCTATAAGGTTTTGCGCTTTTGTAAGCATTTCTAACTGCTTTGTACCTAATTTGGTTTGTTTTACAGCTTCCTCAAATTGTTGCTGTAATTTTTTATATTGCACATACAATTGTGTCAATTGTTGCCCTGCAGTTGTAGCAGCAAGTGTAGTTTGTATCTGGTTTAACGGGTCAGTAACTAAGCATTGCGAAAAAACTTTAGATTGCTGCAAAAACAACACAAATACTAAGGCAATTGTTAAAATTTTACTTTTCATTTCATTTTGTTTTTTGTTAATTAATTTTTTTTCATATCATCTGCAAACTGCCTTATGGCAAGGTGCAAATCTCCTTTTAAATTTTTTTGGTATTCGTATATTTTTTCATTTTCTTTTTTTTCAGTGGTATACATTGCATATTCAAAAGGAGATGGCTCGTAGGCGTATACTTTATTAACCCCTCCTAAGCTTACAAAAACCTCTCGGTATTTAAACGAAGGGTCGTTGCTTCTATTTACGCTTAGTATCATTGCTTTTTCTTTTTCGGTAAGCCCTAGTAAGCTTTGCAAAGAATCAAACATATTTATAAACTTGCGCAAGTCTAAAATAATTTTACAATCAGCATTGTTTAAAATAGAGTTCTTTACAATCTCGTTGCCCACAATATCATCTACCTCTTGTGTTACTATTATAGCCTCTCCATTATGCTTACGTACAGTTTTGTACAAGTATTTCATAAAATCTGCCATACCGCCGTTGGCTATTGCTTTCCAAGCTTCTTCTATTAAAATAGTACGTTTAGCTCCTTTTATATGAAATAGTTTATCTATGTAAATATCCATAATCATAAAAGTAACTACAGAAAAAAGTACTTTATTATTTTTAATAGAATCCAGTTCAAAAACGATGAAGCGTTCGTTTAATAAATCATAATTAGCTTGGCTGTTTAATAAAAAATCATATATGCCTCCTTTGTAAAATTGGCTAAGTACTATTTTAAAACTATCTACATCAAAAAATCTTTTGCGGCTATCGGTACTCCAAATAGCAGCTTCTATGTGTATAATAAATTCGTAAAATGTATTAAAGCAAGGGAAAATTTCTGTGTGTTCTGCTAAAAACTCATAGTATCTTCTTATTGAATCTCTAATAATCGCATCTTCTTCTTGTGAAAGTTCACCATTTTTTCGCCAAAGGGTACCAATCAAAGTTTTTATAGTTTCAATATTATCTTCTGTAACGCCTTTGGGTTTAAGAAATGGATTAAAGGAAAGCTTGGTACTTTCGTTATATTCAAAAAATACTCCTCCTAAATAATTACACAATTTTTTATAAGACAACCCCACATCTACAATAAGTACATGAGCGCCTTGGTCGTAGTAGTTTCGCATTAGGTGGTTGGTAAAAAAAGATTTACCCGAGCCAGACCCACCAATAATATATTTATTTCTATTAAAAATAATTTTGTTCATTGGTTCTTCCGTAAAATCGACCAATATAGGGTTCAGCGTTGCCCTATCACAAAGTTTAATACCATAATCGCTAGAAGTAGATTCGTTTATGGTTTCAAAATTAAATAAACAAGCAGCATGCGTAGCAAATGTAAAAAATGTTTCGTCATGTGGTAAATCTCCAGCATTGCCAGGCACTCCTGCCCAAAACATACTAGCTTTATCCAATGTGGGTTGGTTAGCCATACAACCTAGTTTTTCAAACGAAGAGGATGCCATTAATTTTTTTTGACGAAGCGTATCTTCGTTGCTATCCCATACAAGCAAGTTAAAATGGCAGCGCACAACTTTTTTTCCAAGGGCAGCTTCTTGTAAGTAATCGTCAGTATGTTTAGCGTTTACCTCATTTTGTCTGCTATACAAACTAAAAGAATGTAACTGCTTGCGCTTTTTTTCAAAATTTCTTAAGTGCTCTTCTTGGTTATCAATAAAAATATATTGGTTAAAAATGTGTTCGCATTTTAACCCAAGCCCAAGTTCAAAAGCAAATGATGTAAAAATTTTTGTTTGATCAGTGGAGTAACGTGCGTCTATTTTTGATGGTTCAATCATATTAGGTGCAGCGTCTACTGTGGATATATTAAAAAAAGAGCATTTATTATCCCCGATAGTAAATGGATCTTTAGAAAAATCTAAATCGTTGGAAAAATTATCTTTTGTTAAAGAAAAATATTGACCTAGCAGGCCCTTTTTTTCGTCTGTCCCTACAAGATCTTCGCTAGTAAGTCTAGTAAAAGTAAAAAATCCAGAGGTTTTGCAAAAATGTATAAACTTTTCTACAGAGGATACAAAATTATCTACTATATCTTGTTTTAAAAAAGTTTGTGGTACTAATTTTGAAGTTGTAAAGATTGTATCGTATGAAGATTTTTTTGCTTTTGAAGTTTTTACAAAGTATATATAACATTCATGGTCAAATGTATTTCTTTCAAAAAAGTGAAGGTTACTTTGTTTTTCTATATAACTATTGGCATTTTTTGAAGCAGCAAATTTTGATTTTAAAAACCAATCTTGCTTGTGTATAACGGTAAAATCTGGTAAAATAGAAAGAGCCTTAGAAAAAACATTATTAACTTCCGCTAACTCACTTTCATTTAATGTAAATGCTTCAGGCACAGTTAATTTAAAAGCGATGGCTAAATCAGCTTTTTTGGTAATTATTATGTTTTCCTCAATTTTAAAAATTGGTTGAGCGTCAAATAAATTCCTCATACTAAAAAAATTATAAAACCATATAAACAAATAAATAAAATACCTATATTATTTTTTTTGCACTAAATCTCTAAAACAAGAAGAATCAATACTTCTCAATTTTTTATCTTGTTTTAAGGATGCTAAATATTTTTCAAAGCCATTTTCACCAAATTTATTAACAAACCAAAATAAAAAACCTAATGATGAACCAAAAATTATAAAAAATATTGCAAGCAATAATATAAGTTGAAGACCTGCAATTTGAAGTATCATAAATATAACAAAGTTGAAGAAAAAAATACCAAGCAATACAAAAATTGCACTTCCTTTTACTCCCTTAAACTCGGCTGATTTTCCGATGCCTTTATTAACTGTGTACATTTTTTAAAAAAATTAAGATTTAAAATGAGTTATACTATAATTTTAATAATTTTTCGGCTTTTGTATTGCATGATATGCCAATAATCATTATTACCATAGTATAACCCACTAAATGTGTACTTACTATGCAGGTACAAATTTATCTACTACTAGAGCTGCTACTGCAAAAAAGATTGCAGCACCTAACCAACCTGCAATTTCTTTGTGTAATCCTTCTCTTTCGCCACCTACTTTGCTCATTACTCTCACAGCACCTATTAATAACATAATAACTGCAAGTGAATACAAAATAGTTTTACCAGTAGTTTTAATAGTACCAGCTTCAGTACTTAATGAACTCATACCAGCAGTTACTCCACCTTGTGCAAGTGCAGGCACACTGTATAGTATACAGCCTACAAAAACTAAAGTAATTACTTTAAATGCTTTAAGCATTAGCGAAATTGCATAATCCTTTTGATTTGTTTTTAATTGGTTTTTTTTCATTTTTTTTGATTTTTATAATTAATAATAGTGAGACTCCGTTTTTATTATGCACTAAGTTTATCTAATGCTAAACCAGCTACTGAAAAAAATAGTACCGCAGCAAACCAGTTTTTTATTTCTTTATGTAAATCATCTCTTTCTCCTGACTTCCCCATTATTCTTACTGCTCCTATTAAAAGCGCTATAAGAGCAATAGAATAACATATTTTTGACATTCCACTTTTAATTGTTGTAGCATCTGTAACCAGCGCTTGTGCAAAAATTGGCATACTATAAAATAAGCAGCAACCAAAAACAATTATCTTTAACAATTGCCTAATAACCTTTTGCTTAACTATTATTTTCATTGCTCTTTAAGTTATTGTTTATTAAATGTAAGAGAGAATCCATCTTTAGTGGTTTTTCTTTTATTGGTTCTTTTATTTCGTTTATTTTTTCTGTAGGCTCTTTAGTTAATTCGTTAATAGCTGCAGTATTTAATGTAACATTGGTTGCTGACACTTCGTTTTCAATAATTAAATCATCATTTTGGTACGATTCTTCATTTTTAACACTTTCATTGCTAGTGTTAAATAATTGCTGCGAAATTGTAGTATTGTCCTCATGCTGGTTTAAATTATTATTATGTAAATAATTTTCATTTGTATCTAAAGATGCACTATTGAATATTTCATTTGTGTTGTGTGTAATTTTTTCGTTTTCATTAAATGTATCCTCAAGTGTAGGTAACTCTGCACCATAATCATTGTTAACAACATTATCACCAGATAAATCAATAATTCCGTTTTGATAGTTTAAACTTGCTGTGTCAAAATCAAATTTATTTTGTTCATTGTAACTGTTGTCAGTTAAAATAAAATCATTTTGGTTTATTGTTTTTTTGGTAGATATCGTTCCACTATTTACTGGTATTGCTTGTGGAGATGTTTCTTTTGACTTACCTTTTGACGTACTAAACAATTTACCATTTTTTAGAATGATGTATCCACCAACCAAAAGATAATAACATAAAGTAATGACCCCAATGATTAAAATAAATTGTCCCCAAGACATAAATTGTTAATTTTTACCAAATCTAATAGTATTTTTACTACTTTTTATAAAAAATAAAAAATAAAAATAAAAAAGTTATATTACATTGATTGTAAATTATTTACATAGTAATATTTTATTAATTTGATATAAAAAATACCATTTCCCCCCATTTTTCTTAAAAATTAACATTTGTTTTGCATTATTTGCATGGTAAAAAAAATTATTTTTTTCTTTTTATTAGGCTTTCGCAATATTTTTTTTTGTGTGGATTAACATTTTTTTTAAGTACTAGAAAATTACTTGAACCTAATTAAAAATGGAATTACAAATTTGTGATTTTATAGGAGTATTTTATTGTTAGATTTTTGCAAATTAATTGTGCATTTGTAATTTATTCTGCTTTATTGTATAAGCATAAGCAAGAAGATATTATTAATAAAATCTATGCTATTGTAAATGCGGATTAAGTAAAGTTTGTGAGGCTAATTGATAATAATACTTTAGTATGATGAACTATTAAAGTTGTACTATTACTATGTACTATAAAGGTAATACAATTATAAAAAATATTTCAGCTATTAACAATTCTATTTTACATCAAAATCAACAACCACCTTATTAGTTAATGGGCGACTTTGACAAGTGAGAATAAATCCTTGCTCCACCTCATCATCTTCCAATGCATAGTTAACATCCATGTGTACTTTTCCTTCAATAAGTTTTGCCCTACAAGTGCAACATACACCGCCTTTGCATGCATAAGGCAGGTCTATTAATTGTTGCATTGCTGCATCTAAAATATTTCCATCTTTATAACCAAGTTCAAAATCGTAGCTTCTGCCGTCTAGCTTTATAGTAATACTACTCCTTTCTTCCTGCCCGCTTTCAATTACCTCAAGTTCCCTACCTTCTACACCAGCAGATTTGGAAGACCTACTACCCACTGCTAACTGCCCCTTGCCAATTGACGATCCAAACAATTCAAAATGTATATTAGATTTTGCAAGACCTGCTTTTTCTAGAAAGGTGGATGATGCAAAAATCATTTCTTCTGGTCCACATAAATACGCATCATCAAAGGTTTTAAAATGTACCAGCTTTTGCAGGATTTCTAATTTTGCTGTATCAATTCTACCGTAGTTTATAGTAGCATCCGTACGCTCCCTGCTCAAAATATTTATACAATTAAACCGCTGTATAAATTTATTTTTTAGGGCTTCTATTTCTTCAAAAAAAATAATTGAACCCCTGTTTTTATTGCCGTATATAAGTGTAAACTTACTTTGTGCTTGTGTTTGCAGCAAATGTTTTATAATAGAAAGTATGGGCGTAATACCGCTCCCTGCTGCTATTCCTACATAATTTCCTGTTTTATTTTTACTTATAAATCTTCCCGTAGGCGGCATTACCTCTAATAAATCCCCTTCTCTTAACACTTCATTTGCATAGGTAGAAAAAACACCCGCCTCCACTTTTTTTATAGCTATTTTTAAAATGTTTTCATGTGGAGCTACACATAAAGAATAACTACGACGAACTTCTTCACCATTTATACTTTTACGCAATGTTATATTTTGCCCTTCGTTAAAAGTAAATGTATGTATCAATTCACTCGGTACATCAAAACATACCGATACACAATCTGCCGTTTCTTTTATTATTTTATTTACCCTTAATAAGTGAAAATGTGCTGCCATATTAATTTGTAATACCGTTTAATAAATGATTTACCATATTTTGCTGTAATACTTCTACCGTAAAATTATTTTTCTTACTTTTTAAAAACTCTAGCCCACGTACTGCAGAAAGTATTGTTAACACTGTAATACGGGGTTGAAGTTTTTTAAATAATTTTTTTTTTATTCCTTCCTCAATAATTTCTACAAAATTATTTTCATAAATTTTTCTTTGTATCAAAAATTCTCCTAGTTGTTTTTTGGGTAATTGTTTCCATTCGTAATCTGCTACATATACTTTATCAAAATCTATAAATAATTTTTGTATATGAAACTCTATAAGCTTCTTTGTTTTTTTATCAGCATTTTCAGGCGAAGAAATAATGGTTTGCATAAACGTAGAATAATCAGCAGCAATATCAAAACAAATTTCTTGCAACAATTCTGCTTTTGAACCAATATGATTGTACAAACTTGGTGCTTCTACACCCAAAGTGTCTGCTAGCTCACGTACGGAGGTAGCTTTAAAACCCTTACTCCTAAAAAGCATGGCAGCATTTTTTAAAATGCTATCTTTTTTTGTTTCGTTTAATTGTATTTTTATTTTAGCCATAAGTATACTTACAAAACTAACAGTTATTAGTATTTCTTCAGCTAAAAAATATTTTTAACAACATACATACATTGCTATTTGTAAAATATTAAAAACACAAATAAGCTAGAAAATAGTAATTGTAAGTAAAGCCTTCTATTAAAAGTAAAAGTCGCTGGAGATAAACCCAGCGACCTGCCCTCATTGGAGCCAAATTTACTTTGTGTGACGAGTACGGTTAGTAAACACATACCGAAGGCGTCATTGAATAATTTGTAGACATTTATACCTCCTTTTTCTTTGGTGAATTATACGCTAATATACGTATAATTTATAAGCAGGTTTTTAATTTTACATTATTTTAAACCAACTTTTAATAAATTAAAATGTTATTAGTTTTTTTAACGCAGAGATTTTAAAAATTAAAATTATAAGCATTACTCATTATTTTGAATAAAAAGTTTAATCTCATGATTTAATGTTAATCCATTTTCTCAGGCCTCATCATCGGAAACAATAACACATCTTGTATAGAAGCTTGCCCTGTAAGTAGCATACACAAACGGTCAATACCAAAGCCAATACCACTTGTAGGAGGCATACCATATTCCAATGCACGTAAAAAATCATAATCAATAAACATGGCTTCATCATCGCCACGCTCCATCAATTTTATTTGGTCTTCAAACCTTGCACGCTGCTCTACTGGGTCGTTTAGCTCACTATAGGCATTGGCAATTTCTTTTCCATTTATCATCAACTCAAAGCGCTCTACCAAGCCTGGCTTGCTACGGTGTTTTTTTGTAAGCGGGCTCATTTCTACAGGGTAGTCGGTAATAAAAGTTGGTTGTATATAATGGTGCTCACATTTGCTGCCAAATATTTCATCTATCAGTTTTCCTTTTCCCCACTTTTCATCTGCATGTATATTTATTTGCTTACACACATCTCTTATTTCTGCTTCATCCATTTCGCTTATGTCAAAACTGGTATGCTCCTTTATGGCATCGTACATGGTTATGCGCTTGTAGGGAGCTTTAAAACTAATTTCATTTTCTCCTATTTGTACTGTTGCTATTCCATTGGTAGCAATGGCAGTTTTTTCTAATAATTCTTCCGTAGTATCCATCATCCACTCATAATCTTTATAGGCAGTGTAAAATTCTAATACGGTAAATTCTGGGTTGTGTGTTCGATCCATACCCTCGTTTCTAAAATTTTTACTAAACTCATATACCCACTCAAAACCACCAACGATGAGTCTTTTAAGATATAGCTCATTAGCAATACGCATGTACATAGGCACATCTAGCGCATTGTGATGTGTACTAAATGGACGAGCAGCTGCACCGCCAGGAATACTTTGCAGCACTGGAGTATCTACTTCTATAGCACCATGCTCATTCAAAAAACTACGAATAGCGTTAACCATTTTTGTACGCTTTATAAATACTTCTTTTACAGAAGGGTTTACAATTAAATCTGCATAGCGCTGGCGATAACGAAACTCTGGGTCGGTCACTTCATCATAGCTTTCGCCGTCTTTTTCTTTTACAATAGGCAATGGGCGTAGTGCTTTGCTTAAAATTGTAAATGCTGTTACATGTATAGATGTTTCGCCTGTTTTGGTTGTAAATACATGTCCTTTTATACCAATAAAATCTCCAATATCTATAAGCTTCTTCCACACATTTGTATACATGCTTTTATCTTCGCCCAAGCAAATATCATCTTGCCTTATATAAAATTGTATTTTACCAGATGCATCTTGCAATACTGCAAAATTTGCTTTACCCATATCTCTTACACTCATTATACGCCCGGCTAAACATACATCAGCAAAATCAGCTTTATTTTCTTCGCCTTTGTATTTTTCTTTTATTTCAGCGGCAGTAATATTTACAGGGTACAATGCTGCGGGGTATGCATCAATACCAAGGCTAGTAAGCTCTGCTAGTTTTTCTCTTCTAATAATTTCTTGTTCAGATAAATGTTGTACGCTCATTTTATTTTTAAAATTATGTGCAAAGGTAAATGCAAAATAAATAAAGATAAATAGTAAGGTGTATTAAAATTTTAGCTGCTTCAATTAAAGGTGACAACTCTTTGAAAGTAATTTCTAGTTTAAACGCATTTTTAAAAATTGTCACCTAGTAAATTGAACTTACAATTCAAATAAAAACTATTATTTTAAATTTTTTATACAAAGTCTTTTATACTTTAAAATGATAATACAAGAAACTTTAATTATTAATATTGTTTGAAACTATTGTAGCACTTCCAAATCCCCCATCAGGGAATTTAAGAGATTTTACTGCACCACCTTATTTGCACAGCTACTACTAGCAAAGGCTTCTGGCTTGGCTTTAAAAGCAAATCCCATTCCTTGTATGTAACCCATTGCTTCTTTCAAAGCATCATTGCTTTTAAAATTGGGGTTAGTGTTTATATCGGCATGTACTTCCATATCTACATTATACATGGCAAATATTCTGCAAAGTGCATATGCTACTTCTATACTTTTTCCTACTTCCAAAAGCATACGTTCTTTGATATACATTTTTTGGCTACTGGTTTCATTTCGTATATACATGAACCCACCTTTGCCCTTACGCACAAAAACAATTACTGTTGCAAAATCTGTATCCTTGCCTTTAGCTTGGCTATCAGTACCAATACAAACTTTTAATTCGTTGCCTGCTTCTTTTTCTCTAAGCACTGTTTGCCTTACTTCATCTTCAATTGAACCTTCTATCAATTGACCATTGAGTTTTCTCCATTGATGTACTTGTTCCATTCAATTTTATTTTAATTGGTTAGTAATTATTAAGTAATTTAACTAAGATATCTATTGTTATGATTAGTTCATCATTTTTTTACAAGTTTTTCCACAGTTTTATTTTGTTTGTGGACAAAATAGGATTCGAACCTATACTATTGTGGCTTCTACACAGAACTTTACCATTGAGTTATTTGTCCTAAAAAAGATATTTCAAAAATTCGTTCCGATTTGACTTCGTATAATAACGCTGTGTTTTCAAATACATTTTTTGCAGAGAATATTATCCCGATTTTTTGCGGAAGAGCTAATAAGGATTTTACGCCATGCTCTTTAGCAAGCAGTTTTTTAACAACTTCAGTAATTCTCCTTTTTTTATTGCAGAGAGAAAGTAATTCGAACGCTTGATTTACTTGTAGCGAATTAACTGTTTTCAATACAGTCTTCAAAGCCCATTGGGAACTCTCCATTTTAATTTGATGATGAAAAAAATAGAACTTTTAAACTTGAACGTACAAGATTCCTGCAATTACCATAAAGCTACAAACAAGTTTTTTTTATTGCAACTACTAGTCTCTAACTTATGTATGAAGCTTATGAGACCTCTGAGTTGAACAATACTCTAAATAACATTGTTAAAAACTTCATTTTCAAATTTTTTTTCAGACATAAAAAAAGCCCAATCGTTTTTGTTTATTACGATTGGGCTTTTTTGCAGGAGTGCATTTATCATTCACTCTTTCGCAACATGCGCAGTCATATGGCAATTTATTTATTTTTTTATTGCATAAAATGAAATCTGCCTTTAGCGTAAATAATCCCATACTAAACGGTGATAGATAGCATATGCAGTTTTTATTTTTTATGAATGAATCATTTAAATTTTTT
>JANXOQ010000024.1 GCA_025357775.1 Ferruginibacter sp.
TATCTAAAAAAAATTGATTGAATATTTTTATCCCAAATACTATCAACTTAAAAAAAGGAATTATACTATTAGTTATTGCAGTTTTTATAATTTTCTCTTTTATACTTCCCAAAAAACTTTTTAAAACACCTACTTGTTATGTCATAGAAGATTCAGCTGGAAATTTACTAAACGCCACCATAGCGGCAGATGGTCAATGGCGTTTTCCATATAATAAAAATGTGCCACAGCGGTTTGTAGATTGTATAACTACCTATGAAGACAAACGTTTTTTTTATCATGCAGGGGTAGATATGAGTGCTATTGCACGTGCACTAAAAGCTAACATAAATAATAGCAAAACTACACAAGGTGGCAGTACATTAAGTATGCAAGTTATTAGATTATCTGAGCAAAATGATAGTAGAAGTTTATGGAATAAATTAAAGGAATCTGTACTTGCAATACGGCTAGAATTTTCGTATTCGAAAAAAGAAATTTTAGGCTTGTATGCATCTAATGCTCCTTTTGGCGGTAATGTGGTGGGGCTAGATGCTGCTGCTTGGCGTTATTTTGGAAGAGCCCCCGATAAATTAAGTTGGGCTGAAACCGCTATGCTTGCTGTATTACCCAATGCACCCTCACTTGTACATCCCGGAAAAAATAGAACTATACTTTTGCAAAAAAGAAATGCTTTGTTAGATAAATTAGTAATAGCAAACAAAATTTTAAAAGAAGAATCTGATTTAGCTAAGCAAGAAATTTTACCTGATAAGCCTTTGCAATTGCCACAAAATGCTCCTCATCTTTTGCAAAGATTTCGCATGGAAAATAAGAGTGGTATAACAAAAATAAAAACTACTGTTGATGGTGCATTGCAATTAAATGTAAATGATATAGTAATGCGCCATCAACAGGTACTGAAAAGTAATGGTATAAATAATATGTGTGCTTTAGTGCTTGATGTGGAAACTGGTAATACACTTGCTTATGTAGGAAATATTTTTGAACCCAAAAATAAAAACTTAGAAAGTGATGTAGATGTAATTAATGCTATACGCAGCCCTGGTAGTGCTTTAAAACCAATTTTGTATGCAGCTATGCTTAGCGATGGCGGCATGTTGCCTAATAGCTTGGTGGCAGATATACCCACACAGATAGGAGGATATACACCACAAAACTTTGATTTGAATTATGATGGTGCAGTACCAGCTAGCAAAGCACTTAGTAGAAGTTTAAATATACCAGCTGTAAAATTATTGCAGCAATATAAATACCAACGATTTTATGAAACCCTTCAACAATGTGGTATTACCACATTAAAAAACCCTGCAGACTTTTATGGCTTAAGCCTAATACTAGGTGGCTGCGAAGTAAAAATGTGGGAGCTTGCAGGTGCATACGCATCCCTTGCCCGTACACTTAATCATCAAACAAAAAATAGAGGTATAAATAATTCAAATGATTTTCACCCTCCAAATTACTTTAGCACAAAATTAACCAATCAAGTTTCCAACAATTCAACCAACATTTTAGATCCAACCTCCATTTACTTTACCTTTCAAGCTATGCAAGAAGTAATGCGCCCTGGCGAAGAAGGATTGTGGCAACAGTTTTCCTCCTCCAAAAAAATAGCATGGAAAACAGGTACCAGCTTTGGCTTTAGAGATGCATGGGCTATTGGTGTAACAGCAAAATATGTAGTGGCGGTCTGGGCTGGGAACACAACAGGAGAGGGGCGTGCAGGGCTTATAGGTGTACAAACCTCTGCACCTGCCATGTTTGATATTTTTAGATTATTGCCTCAAACAGACTGGTTTGCAAAGCCAATATACAATTATGTAAATGTGCCTGTGTGCAAGCAATCTGGTTTTAGAGCAAATATAGATTGTGAATTTATTGATACATCTTTTATGCCACCAAATGCATTGCGGTCGCCACTTTGCCCTTATCATAAAATTGCACAGTTAGATGCCACTGGCATGTTTCAAGTAAATGAAAGTTGTGAAGTACCCTCAAACATGCTACATAAAAGTTGGTTTGTATTACCACCAAGCATGGAATTTTATTACAAACAACGAAACGCAGATTATAGAGTACTTCCACCCTTTAAACAAGGTTGTAAAATAGCAGAAACCATTAAACAAATGGAACTTGTATATCCACAAAACAATACAAAAATATTTGTACCAAAGGAAATGAATGGAGATAAAGGTAAAACTGTTTTTACAGCTGCACATAGAAATAATGATGCAAAAATATTTTGGACATTGGATGATACTTTTGCTGGTACTACAGAGAAATTCCACCAAATAGGATTAAGTCCTAGTAAAGGTTTGCATACAATTACGATTACAGATGAGCAAGGAAACTCAATTACGAGAAATTTTGAAATATTGGACGATAACAAATAATGGTTTGTTTATTAGCTTATTAATTTTTTTTGAAATTGAAAAGTTTATTAATAGCTGTTCTAGTAAAGATAAAGGTATAATTACATGTTTTTTAACTGCTTCGCATTTGCATAAATTTTACGATTATTTAAAATAAACTTATATTTTACTTCCATAAAGTCCATTACACCATTACTAAATATGTTTTGTAGCCTAAATTTTGTCTGCTGAAGTTTAAAATGTGAGCCATGTAAATGTGCTGCTTTAACGCATTCGTCTTTATTATTTGATGGTAAAGCAGCTGTTTTTAACTTACAGCGTGAAGTAATTCTTTTGTAGTTAAAGTAAAACCTATTTGATTCAGTTCATTGATTTGCTGATAAGGCGTATTATTCGAAAAAGTGTCGTTGTCAATGAAAACAGCTATTGTAAATTATTTATTTAATAATGATTTTTTCTAATTTAGTGAAACTGGGGTTAAAAATTATAAAAAATCCTTTCCGAAAAAACGAAAAGGATTAATACCAAGTTTAATGTTAATACTAATTATACATTATTTCATAATATTCTTTTGCCATACGGTTACTATCAAATTGCCACCTCACATCTCTCATACCATTTTTCACAATCTGTCTCCACACATTAGGGTTTTCGTAATACATTGGCAATATTTGATTTTCCAATATTTCATACAATTTTTCTAAATCATATTCATCTTGCTCATGTGTACTCATTTTTTCATAATCTACAGGCGGTACTAAAAATCCGTTGTTACCATGGTTAATAAATTCGCATATCCAACCATCGTTTGTGCTAAAGTTTACAGACCCATTCATAGCTGCCGTCATACCACTTGTACCGCTAGCTTCTCTTGGTACACGAGGGTTATTTAGCCATACATCACTTGCTTGTTTTAAGCGTTTACTTAAGCCTAATTCGTACCCTGTACACACAGCAACATTAGGAAACTCCTTGCTTAAATTTACCAAGAAATTAAAATCGCTGATAGCAGGATAATCAACAGGGTAAGGCTTTCCAGCCCAGATAATTTGTACTGGATATTTTGTACTTGCCATTAATGCTTTAAATCTATCTTGATCTCTCGTTATTAATTCTGCTCTTTTATAACCTGCAAATCTACGTGCCCATACAATGGTGAATACATCAGGGTTAAATACTCTACCAGTTTGGTCAGAAACAATTTCAAAAGCACGTTTTTTTAAATATCTTTTTCTATCAATAAAACCTTCTTCATTTCCTTCATCTGCAAAACGGTACAATTGTTTATCTGCCCAATAATGCCAGTTTTGCGCATTTGTAATGGCTTTTATTTCGCAAATATCTTCATATTTATTCCACATTTTTCTACTCACTTCACCATGTAGTTGGCTTACTCCATTAGATAACCTTGCAAAACGCAAGGCTGCTAACGAATGATTAAATTGGTCTCCTGTATTTCCTACCAATTCTCTTACTTCTTCCATTGTTAAACCACAGAAATAACCCATTTTTTCACAAAGAAAAATATCGTGTTTTTCATTCCCTGCTTCTTCTGGTGTATGCGTTGTAAAAACCAAACGTTTTTTTACCTCTTCTTTGCTTTTACCAAATTTTTGGTACAAATAAAATGCAGAGCTCACGGCATGTGCTTCGTTTAAATGATAAACATCTGGGTGAAAATTTAATTCATCCATCAGCTTAGCACCACCTATACCAAGCAATATAAATTGCGCCACTTTGGTAGCTACATTTGCATCATATAATCTATGAGTTATGGTTTGAGATACGTGGTCGTTTTCTGGCAAATCTGTACTTAATAAAAACAGTGGTGCACTTTTAAAAGTTTCAGGGTCTAAGTAAAATGCTTTAACCCATACTGGATGCCCGTGTATTTGTATTTGAAACTTTATGCCAGTATCTTTTAAATAATTATATTGTTTTTCGTTCCATTGTACTTGCAAAGTTTGGTCTGGATTGCGTGCTTGATCATAGTAACCATATTTCCACAAAATACCTATGCCTACAAGGTTTTGGCGTAGTTCGTACGCACTACGCAGGTGAGAGCCACTTAAATATCCTAGCCCACCACTGTAAATTTTTAATGGTTGATGCACCGCAAATTCCATAGAGAAATATGCTACTTTTTTGCCATATTGATTATCCACAGGATATGGCACCTGATACTGAGAAAAATTCATCCTTCGCTATTTAGTTGAGTGCAATATAAAAACTAATTTACAAAAATTGTTATCATTTAGTAAATTTATAATCTTTAAGTCATCATTTTAAGCTTTAGAATACATTTTCCAAATACAATAAAAAAAATTAAATTTAATTAAACAAAATTTATTGGTGAGGCATCTTATTATAAAGACAGTTTTACAATTAGTGTTGTCCGAGATAAATTAAAAATAAGGGTGGTTTTATGGCCACCCTTTACCAACTTTGTAGTTACTACACA
>JANXOQ010000034.1 GCA_025357775.1 Ferruginibacter sp.
AGCAGTAAGCCTTGCTGTTACAATATTTTTGTAGCCAATGTCGGTTTGGTTATTATTGTAATTATTCCAAGCATTTGTCCAATAATAATTTGATGTTTGCCCGCTCAATAAGTTTTGTATTTTGGTTTCTGTTTTAAACGTTTGTGGTAAGTCTACAGAAAATAAATACTGAATAATTATATTTATTAGCAAATTTGGGTTTTGAATAGTTGTATTAGAAAACTGTTGTACAAATACTATTGGGTCTATTTTAAGTTCTAACCCAGCAAACGTTAAACCTCCATTTATGAGCAATCTTACCAGCTCAGATCTTTGTTGAATTGTATATGAATTAATCCAATTTTGATAGTAAGTAGGATTTTGATAATAAGCTTTCCAGCCAGATACATTTGGTACTGTGCCAAAGCCTTGTTCTAATTTATTTAATGATACATATTGTAAATAACCCCACACTCCATATTGATTGGGAATTTGCGAAGCACCACTAGGTACATTGGTATTTACTTTTAAGGTTCTCAACAACCCAGATATAAAATCAATAGGGCTTTTTATCATTACGCCTTTATTTGCAGTATCAAAAAAGTGCTCGCTGCTTAGCAAAGCGCTGAGTACTGGTTGCATATCCCAATTGCTACTTATAAACAATGCTGACAAAGGCTCAATGACATTGGTTTCCACATTTGCATCTATATCATAATAAACAAAAAAACGGTAAAGCCTACGACAAATATATTTTGCTATGGTAGTACTTTGTTGTAAAAACATCATATCAAAAAATAAATCAAGTTCAGCGGCACCAGCAGTACCAGCTTGGTTATTAATTACAGTATTACCAAAAAATGATGAAAATGTTTTGTTAGATTGATTGTGATTGCTTGCTGTAAACTCTACCACAAATGGATAGTGATACAAAGAGTATTCATTAACAGCCCAGCCAGAAAATATTTTTGCTGCAGCTTGCACATCGTCTTCCGTATAATTTTGTGTGGGCACTTTACCTAGCATAAAAAGCTCCATCAATTCTCTTGCAAAGTTTTCATTTGGTGCAGCAGCTGTACTGTATTGTCCACTCAAATAAAACAACATTGCAGGGCTTTTGGTAATTGCTTTAATTAAAAGCTTAAAATTGCCAAGGCAGTTCGTTCTTAATAATTGCATGTAATCATTAGAAAGTGTAGCGGCATTACCTACTATATTTCTAAGTCCTTCGTAGTCTATAGGTATAAAATGATACCAAAAAAGTGTCATTTTCTCTCTTATAGAAGTATTATCATTTAAGCACAAACCCCAATTCCAATATTGCAAACCGAGGCATCTATAATAATCTACCGTGCCATCATTGCTATTTGGTTGATAGGTTAAATTTTTATTTGTCCAATTTCCGCCAAGCGTAATACCTGAGCTATCTATTTCTGAATTTTGATACCAATTTATTGGTGTAGGAGTTGGTAATACTGGATTGGAAAAAGATAAAAGGCTATCTACAGCCGAAGAAACATCCAAAGACAATAATCCATCTACATCTCCCTTTTTTATTCCAAAACTTGTGCGTTTTAGCAAATGAGAAACTTCTGATATTGTCTTTGGATGTTTCTTCGGCTGTAGATAGCCTTTTATCTTTTTCCAATCCAGTATTACCAACTCCTACACC
>JANXOQ010000076.1 GCA_025357775.1 Ferruginibacter sp.
CAACTACTATTTCCACATTTTGAGCAACAAAAACCATCTTTCCACTTTATATCTCCCAAGTAATCCAAGCATCTTTCTTTGCTATCAAATTGCTTTACAAACGCTATAATGTTAGTACCTTTAAACATATACTGCTATTTATTTTAGCAAATGTATTGTAAATGCTAATATAATTAGCTTTTATTATGGGGTAAACAAGTGCCTACTTCAATAGATTTTATTATTGATAATGAATACTCTTTAGTACCTATTCAATTTTAGAGATTATCAAATGCAATCTTAATTTGTTTGTATAGATATAAATGTAAATTTTTTCTAAAATAAATTTAAAGATAATCTTTCAACTAATATTAGATTAAGATAAAATTAATTGGATGTAGGATACAATTTTAAATATTTTTCCACCTTAGGTCTTACAACAAATTGGCAGTATGAGGCATTACTATTTTGGTTGTAATAATTTTGGTGATAATCTTCAGCTTTATAAAAAGTAGTCACAGGTTCAATAATTGTAACTATTGGTTTATTAAAAGAACCACTTTCGTTTAATTGCTTTACAAAATTCTCAGCAATCATTTTTTGCTCCTCTGAGTTATAAAAAATAATACTCCTATATTGAGTTCCTCTATCATTCCCTTGTTGGTTAGGTGTAGTAGGATCATGGGTTTCCCAAAATATTTTAAGCAATGCTTCATAGCTTAGTATTGAGTTATCGAAATTTATGCGCAAGCATTCTGCATGGTTGGTAGTGCCTGTGCATATATCTTTGTAAGTTGGGTTTTTTGTATCTCCACCACTATAGCCACTTTCCACAGATAGTACACCAGGCACTCTTTGAAAAACTGCTTCAGTACACCAAAAGCATCCATTACCTAAAGTGGCTATTTCTATATTTTTTTGCATAAAATTATTTACGAATTATTTGATTTTGTCTATTCTGGTTTATTATTTTTATTTAAATTTTACAACAAGTATTCTGTGCAGGTTTGCAAATAGTATTCCTCCTGCCCAGAATTGCAAGTGTTTGAAAATAAATGTACAATTTTATTACCTATCTTTAATGATGCTGGTAAGTTTTGTACAGAAGAGCAATAAAGAACTGAAAGCCCATTTAATTTTTTTGCCCAAGTTGTACAAAACCCTGTTTTGGCAATAGTTTTTATTCTTTATATTCTTTTAGTGGTTTATAATTTTTATATCTTACGTTTATATTTTTAGTATCAATATTTTTATTTTTAAATAGTATTTTTTTTCTTCCATATTTATCAGTTTCATAAACTGTCCGATTGTTGTCATTATAAATACTTGCAAATTCAATTAAACTGTCTTTATTAATTCTTGCAAAATGTGTTGAAGTTCCTCCTGTTACAATAAAAGCATCAATACAATTTAGTTCTTTATTGTACAGCATATTTGGAAAGTCTTGAGAGTTTAAAATTGAAATTAAGTCTTGGTTTTTGTTGTCATAAATAAAAAGTCGTCTAATTTCATTTGCTCCTCTTGCAGCAGAACCAGAAATAAATGTAATGTCATTAAAATTGTCGTTATTAAAGTCTAAAATGTTAGGTTCAAATCCCATTAAAGAACTTGTTTCATAACAATAGGTGTTTGTAATCATCCAAACTTTAGGATCCTTAATTGTATACTTACCTTTAATATAAAATTTTATTGTAACAAAGTTATCGTCATTAACCCTGCGTTTTATTAACTCGACTTTGCATTTTCCTTTTTCTCCAATATTTACACTGTCAATAAAAGTTTCTAAGATTTCTGTATTACTTTTATCTAAACTTTTATTGTCATCTAGATTAACTGTACTTTTTATTATTTGGGTGGCATTAAGCTTTCCAATTTGTTTTTTTGCGTTTTGGTTTGAATTACAAGAAAGTAGAATTGTTAATATAATAATTTGGATAAATTTCATTTTAGGAGTCTTATACAATGCCGTTTTTTATAAAGTTCATTTACTTTATTAAGTAAGATAATCTTAGAGTAAGGTGTTCTCCTAATATTGGGTAGTCAGGTTGAATGTAAAATCCACCCATTAATCCAATTTGAAATTTATTTGATATTTTATAATCAACTTCACCACGAATAGGGAAACACAGGTCAGTCTAACTACTTTGTCTAAAATCAATCATTTCTAAAATATCAGGTCCTGCGACGATTATTGTTGTATATGGATACACAACGACTTGTGTCATTAATCCAAGTCCAATACCAGTATTAATTGAGAACCTTTTTTTATCTAATAGTTGATATTTGTATTGTGTTGAAAAAATAGAATATTCTGCTATTGAATTAGCATTTTTCTCATAACCTCGAGTTGTAATTGGGACGGAATTATTAGAATTAAAATTGTCGAAGTATTGATGTTTCCCAGATAAATAGTCAGCTGATATTTTATGTCGCTTCGAAATGGAGTATTCTAAACTAAAATTGTATGCTGGTCGTTGTTTTGAATTTGTATAATAATGACTACTAAACAGACCAGCACCCAATGATATTTTTAAGTCTTTCTTGTCTTGTGAATAAGTTGGAGTTAAAAAAAAATACGTCACGAATAGTGATAGAATGTATTTCTGATATAAGAGGATTTAGTATTTCTGTAAAATGGCGTACAACATTATATTTTTACGGGTTCAAGTAAATTTCCTTTTTCATCTCTCATTAATTTTGGAGCATCGTATTTTTTGGGTGCTTTGTCTCCAAATATATTTTTTGTATGTATCCATTTTCCATCTTTCCATTTAAAACCCTCATACTCTCCATCTGCTACAAGCGTCCACTTCTTTTTAAGTTCATTTGTTTCTGAAACCAATTCATCAAATACAACTGCATCTAAGTCTTTATCAAAAGTAAGTTTTGGAGAAGCTTCTTTTTTAAACTCCATTATAAATCTTGCAGCATTTTTTGGATAGTTACTATTTTTTTCCATTATAAAAAGTTTATTACCAAATACTGGCTTACCATTTACAAACTCTAGTATATCCATTATTTTTTTATCTGCTTTTATATTATTTTCATCAAAACCAAATAATGTATAATAATTATGCCCATTGTATTTATTTAAAATTATTTTGTAATATACAGCACCCATCCACCCTTGGTTATCAGCAATGGTATCTTCCATATTTTTTGTAATGTCAGATTTATCAGATAATACAAATGGTTTAAAAGAGCCATCCGCAGTTTTCATTTGAATAGCACCATGTTGCCTCACTACATTTTCGTTTATCATAAGCTGCCATGTGTATATACGAAAGGTACTGTCTGGCGAATAAATTTTTGATATATTTATAATAGAATCAAAAGGAAAATAAAAAGAATTTTTTGTTTTTAATGCACGTACAAACATACGAGTAAAGCTACTATCGGCCACTAATCTATCAGCAGCATTTCGTCCTTGTACAATTAGCAAACCTACTTTTTTTAAAGAGTCTTCTTTATGTTGAAGAAATTTATAATCTACAACTGATATTTTTTGAGCGCTAACGTGTACATAAATAACACATAATAAAAAAAAAGATAAAGTAATTTTCATACAATAAATATATTAAATCGCAATCAAACCATTAAAATTTTTGCGGTTTTAAAATATATTTTAACGAAATCTTACGAAATTAATTACAGTATCAGGTAGTTACTGTTTTATCGAAAAACAAGTTTGGAAAAGCAATTTGAGGATTTATTTTTTGAATATTAATTTTAAAGTATGAAACTAAAAACCCTGTTCCATACCCAAAAAATTGTTTCCAAACGGCTATCACACTAAGCATACCAATTTTTATACTTTTATTTTGAATGCTAGATAAAATTAATATCATCATAAAATAAAACAAATATAAAATGAGTGGAAACTTTATATTAGTAAAAGCTAAAATTATAGAAAAGCACAAACCAATTATAAATATGGAAGGAAACCAAAAAGTTATTTTTTTGAACATAGGATACCAAGAATCCAGTATTGGTCTCACTTTACCAAATTTTGTTACTTGCAAAGAAAACTTTTCCCAATCTATTCTTCGTTTATGGTAAACATAACAATCTGCAAATAATTTTGTTTTAAAACCGAGTTTCCATAAACGAATACTAAGGTCTGGGTCTTCACCAGGGTGTATATTTCCAAAACCATTTGATGCTTCAAAAGCATTTTTTGAAATACCCATATTAAAACTTCTTGGCTGAAATGTATTTATTTTTTCTGAACCACCTCTTATTCCACCAGTAGTTAGAAAAGATGTCATAGTAAAGTTTATTGCTTTTTGTATATCTGAAAAACTATCCAGAGCTTTATCTGGCCCACCAAAACAATCTATTTTATTAATTTGTAAATTTTGTTCTACAAGTGTTAAATAATTTGCTGGAATAATACAATCAGAATCAAAGATTATAAAATAGTCTCCTTTTGCTTTTTTAATACCAAAGTTTCTTGAGTCTCCTGGGCCTGTATTTGCTTTGAAGTGGTATGAAATATTTAATTTTTCTGTAAATGTATCTACTACATTTTTACAACTAATATCTGAACCATCTTCAACAATTACAATTTCATATTTTTTTTTGTAAGTAGATAAAACCAAGCTTTCTAATATTTCATTAACTTCTTCTGGTCTATTATAAACCGGTATTATTATTGAAAAATACATATTACAATCCCACTTTTTGTTCAATAAGATAATTATTTCTTTCGCTAGAATTTCTTGCAATCAGTTCTCCAATAAAGCCTGCTAGAAAGAGCTGTACACCAATTGTCATTATAAAAAGTGCAAAGAAAAACAATGGTCGTTGAGTCATACCTGTAGTATCAAAAAAGAATTTGGAAATAGTAAGGTATGTAAAAATACTTAGCCCAATTATAAAAGAAAGCGTACCCCAAAGTCCAAAAAAATGCATAGGTCTTTTGCCAAATTTGCCCACAAACATTATGGAAAATAAATCTAAAAATCCGTTTACAAAACGCTCCCAACCAAATTTTGTTACTCCAAATTGCCTTGCCCTATGTTCTACTACTTTTTCTCCAATACGCCCAAAGCCAGACCATTTGGCAAGTATAGGAATGTATCTATGCATTTCGCCATATACTTCAATATTTTTTACTACTTTCCTTTTGTATGCCTTTAAGCCACAATTAAAATCATTTAATTTTATACCACTGCTTTTACGTGCAGCTGCGTTAAATAACTTAGAAGGAATATTTTTAGTAAATTTATTGTCAAAACGTTTCTTTTTCCAGCCACTTACAATATCATAATTTTCTTCTAAAATCATTCTACGTAGCTCAGGTATTTCATCTGGAGAATCTTGCATGTCTGCATCCATGGTTATAATTACATCACCTTGGGCAGCCTTAAATGCTTCGTTTAGTGCAGCACTTTTACCATAATTTCTTTGAAATTTAATTCCTTTAACTGCCTCATTTTTTTTTCTAAGTTCTTCTATTACTTCCCAAGAGTTATCAGTACTTCCATCATCCACCATTATAACTTCGTAACTATAGTTATTGGCATGCATTACACGTTCTATCCACTCCATTAAATGTGGTAGAGATTCGTCTTCGTTAAATAGTGGTATTACAATTGATAAATCCATTTTTAATTTATATACTTTCAATTTTAAGATGTCAGACTGAGCTTGTCAATAGCGGGGGTAATTTTCAAAGTATTGGCAAATTATTTAGCACCAGTTTTTACAAGATTAACTTGACTTTTATTTATTT
>JANXOQ010000103.1 GCA_025357775.1 Ferruginibacter sp.
TATTGTAGAGGTAAAAGAAGGAAAAGAAGTGAAAGGTAAATAAAAAAATATATCTAATAAAGTGAATTAATTGCCATTATTTATACAAGTTAATGTACTATCTATGGGCTAATTTTGAACCTAATTTTCAAAGTAAACACCTCAAATGGAGCAATGCCATTTTCCCCTATCTTTGCAATCTTGTAAAAAAAATTAAAAAAGCTTATTTTAAAGTATTTTATCATGAAATTGAAAGGTTTAGTTTGGTTTTTCGCTATTGCGCTTATTCTTATTTCTCTATGGGAACTTTCATACACCTGGGTAGTGCATAACTATGAAGGTAAAGTAAAAGAGCAAGCTACGAAGCTTGTAAAAAACCAGTTAACAGGACAACCAAAAGATATAGCAAACGCAATTGTTGAAGCAAAAACTATCCGTATTTTAGATAGTACAAAAGAAAAAGCTATTTACCCGTTAGTTGGTACTACATATCAAAAGTGTAAACAAAATGAACTTAATCTTGGTCTTGATTTACAGGGCGGTATGAGTGTAACTTTAGATGTAAGCTTAGAAGGTTTTTTAAAATCATTGAGTAATAATAAAGAAGATGCATCTTTAAAAAGAGCTTTAGAAACTGCGAAGTCAAATCAATCAAATAGTAACGAGAATTTCGTAGATCTTTTCTCCAAAGCTTATACAGAGCAAAACGGAACTGGAAAATTATCTACTTTATTCGCTGGTCCTAATAGAGATGTGAAAATAAATGACAACGATGCATCGGCAACCACCAAAATAAAGCAACTAGCCACAGGCGCAATAAAGCAAACATATAATGTTTTGCAAAAACGTATTGATAGATTTGGTGTAGCACAACCAACAATAAATCTTGATGAAAATAAAGGCGTTATTACTGTAGAACTTGCTGGTGTAAAAGACCCTGCAAGAGTAAGAGCACAATTGCAAGCAGCTGCTAACTTACAGTTTTGGAGTGTAGTTTTATTAAGAGATGCAAATTTTCAAAAATCATTTTTTGATGCAGATAAAACTCTTGCGTCTTTTTTAAAAGGTACAAACGATAGTATATTAACAAAAGAGCAAAAAGCTAAATTAGATTCCGCTAATAATGGTATTATTACTTCTATTATGGGGTTGCCAGTAGACCAGAAAACTGGTCAAATACAAGATGCACCTTATATTGGTTCAGTACTAGCAAAAGATACTGGTTTATTAAATTCATATTTTACAAATCCAGTATTTATGACTGCATTGGGTAACAATGTAAAATTGATGTATGGTGTAGAAGAGAAAGGAGCAAAAGGAGGTTCTTTTTTTCAAGTTTATGCACTTGAAAGAGTAAATGGTTCTGAGAAAGCACCTCTGGAGGGTGATGGTGTTGCTACTTCTAGTCAATCTTTTGATGAAAAAGGTAAGCCATCTATAAAAATGCAAATGACAGCTGCTGGTTCTATTGCTTGGGCTAACCTTACAGAAAAAAATAATCAACGTTTTGTTGCTATCTCATTAGACGATGTAGTATACTCTGCACCAAAAGTAAATGGAAAAATTGAAGGTGGAAATACTGAAATATCTGGTTCGTTTACTGTGGAGCAAGCATCAGATTTAGCAAATGTATTAACAACTGGTAAGTTATCAGCTCCTGCAAAAATAGTACAGGAGCAAATTGTAGGTGCTACAATTGGTGAAGATGGGTTAAAAGGTGGTAGAAATGCATTTCTTATTGCATTTGCTGTAATATTTATTTTAATGTTGGTGTATTATAACACTGCTGGTTGGATTGCGAACATTGCTCTTATTTTAAATTTATTATTTACAATTGGAGTTTTGGCAATGTTTGGTATGACATTAACCGCCGCTGGTATTGCTGGTTTAGTACTTACAATTGGCCTTGCTGTAGATACAAATGTTATTATTTTCGAAAGAATAAAAGAAGAACTTACAAGAGGTAAAAATTATCCAGAGGCTATTAAAGAAGGATATAAACGTTCTCTTGCACCAGTATTGGATGCTCATATTACATCTTTTCTTACAGCGGCAATATTATTTGTTTTTGGCCTTGGACCCGTACTAGGTTTTGCTACTACACAAATGATAGGTATAGCATTGTCATTGTTCTGTGGTATTATTATTTCTCGATTAATAACTGATTTACGTACAGATAAAAGTCATCATTTAGAATATTTTACATCTCTTTCTCGTAAATTATTTAAAAAAGCTAATTACAAGTTTATCGAAAAAAGAAAGATTGCTTATGTTATCTCTACAATAGTATTAACACTTGGTTTAGCATCTTTTTTTAATGGTTTCCGTTTAGGAGTAGAGTTTAAAGGAGGTAGAAGTTACACAGTTTCTTTTGATAAAGTTGTAACAAACAATGATGTAAAAGTTGACCTTGAAAAAGCATTTGGAGGTGATATTCCTGTAATTAAAACTGTGGGTGACAGTAGACATTTAAATATAACAACTGCATATTTAAAAGGAATAGATAAAGCAGATGCTGATGTACAAACAAAGTTGTATGAAGGTTTGAAAAAAGTTTTACCAGCAAGTTTAACTTATGATCAATTTGTAAAAAATAATATTCAAAGCTCTACAACTGTACAACCATCTATATCAGATGATTTAAAGCGTGGTGCTGTAAAAGCTACTATTTTTGCTATGTTGGCTATTTTCCTGTATATATTTATCCGTTTCCGTGATTGGAGATATTCTGTAGGTACAATCGTTACATTAATACATGATGTATT
>JANXOQ010000165.1 GCA_025357775.1 Ferruginibacter sp.
CTGAAAGTTTGAAATAGTAAAATTTAATATCTAAAATTAAATTATGACTTTGCCATCATTTCAAAAAAAGTATATTTAACTTTTTTAAAAATTACATTTATGAAAATATTTTTTCTAGCAATATTTGCTTTTAACATTCAAACTATTTTTGCACAGCAAAAACTTTCGGACTCTGCAAAAACTATCAATTTAAAATGCGCTTATGCACAACCTAGTAAAGTAATTGCATTAATTATACCAGCTGCATTACTAACTTATGGAGTAATTGCACAAAATAACAATAATAGCCTACATCAATTAGATATAAATACCCGAAATAAAATAGTAATAGATTATAAAACACCTATTACAAAAATTGATAATTATACTCAATGGATGCCAGCAGCAGCAGTGTATGCATTAAATGCAGCAGGTGTAAAAGGTAAAAATAATTTGAGAGATAGAACAATGTTGTATGCGTTATCAAATATTATCGCAACAAGTGTTTCGTATACCATAAAAAATACAACGAAGGTAGAGAGACCTGATGGCTCATCTAATAACTCCTTTCCATCTGGGCATACTACTACAGCTTTTGCTGCTGCAGAGTTTTTAAGGCAAGAATATAAATGTGTATCGCCATGGTATGGCGTGGCGGGTTATGCAGTAGCTGCTGCCACAGGCGCATTAAGGGTTTACAACAATAGGCATTGGGTTAGCGATGTAGTGGCTGGTGCAGGGTTAGGTATACTTTCTACAAAATTGGCGTATTGGTTATACCCATCTATCAAACAAAAACTTTTTAAGAACAAAGCATCTTCCACAATGGTAATGCCATTTTATCAAAATAACAGTGCTGGTATTGCTATGGTGTATAATTTTGGTAAGTAGTTTTTTAAAAATTAGTAATTTTCTACATGATATATGTAACTCGTTATTATGAGAGAAAATTTTTCATCGAATTTTTAAATTAATATGATGATAAAAACACCTTCGTAAATTTTATTCCCACCAAAACCCTTATACATGAAAAAAATCGTTTTCTCAATTATCCTTTTTTCTGGTTTTTTTGTACTTCATGCGCAAGACAATCCATTTATAAGATTGGTAGAACTAACCAAGGAAAAAAATATTGTAACAAGCTCAAGACAATTTATAATTGGTAGTACCTGCAAAAATTGCACACTAAATATTAATAACAACTCTGTAAAAGTATATAGCACAGGCGCATTTGCTTATGAAGTTAATTTAAAAGCAGGTGATACAAATTTTGTACTTTCTGCAACTAATTTATTAGGTAAAAATATTATAAAAAATATGGGTTTTACTTATGCAGTAGCAAAGCCAGCAGAACCTGTAAAAATATTGGG
>JANXOQ010000191.1 GCA_025357775.1 Ferruginibacter sp.
CTTTCTTTGCTATCAAATTGCTTTACAAACGCTATAATGTTAGTACCTTTAAACATATACTGCTATTTAATTTAGCAAATATATTACAAATACTAATATAATTAGCTTTTATTATGGGGTAAACAAGTGCCTACTTCAAAAGATTTAAATGTTTATTACTTAAAACAAATAAAAAAAGTATTAGAAAAATAAGAAAGAAGTAATTAGGTAAAATCTTATAGGGTCTAAATATACTTTTCGCCTACCAGCAATATATTTTGAAGATAAAAAACCAGGTTTTAAAACAATATATTTTAATGAGAAAAAGAATTTTCCGTCAAAATGTGTAATATCATTAAATGTATGTGTTATAAGTTGCCAAATTATTCCCTTTGGTTCTAAATTTTCTTGCCCACATACGCTACGAGAGCGCCCATATGTAATTGCATTATTGTTTAAAATTTTTTTTCTTCTTTCTGCTTGAAATGGCTCACAAATAAATTTTGTTAAAAATAATAAACTTTATGCACCTGCTGTAAAATAAGTGCAATTAGCATTGTATTTTTACCATCATTAAAAAACATATTTTGAAAAAAATTGTCTTTTCTTATTTATTTCTTGGCTTTAGCCTTTTTGCACAAGCACAATATTATTATAAGGATATAATAAGCAATAAACAGATGCTTGCTGATTTAATAACATATAAAGAAAATAAAGTAACAAAAATAAGTATTAAAAGCTTTGAAGAAAATGGAGAAGAAAGTGAAGGGTTTTTCTGTCAAAAGAAATTTAGTAAAAATTATAAGAATGCAGCACTTTTCACCAGGGCTAGTTTATTGTCCCCATCGTTAGTTTTATCAGAATATTTGGCAGATGGAAAGCTAATACAAACCAATGATAGCTCTACTATATCCATGACTAAAATAAAATATAGTTATAATGAGCAAGGGCAAATAAGTTCTATTTTCTCAGCAATTCGCTCAGGTGATGATGACTATGCTAGCAGTATAACAGAGGAACATATTTATACCTACGAAAATAACCAAGTAACGAAAATGGTAAAAGTAAAAAATGGGCAAGACAGTATTTTAATTCTATTTTTTTTAGACAAAAAAGGAAATATAGCTGTAGAAAAAGATACAAAAAATGGCACAAAATTTTATTATTATTACGATACAAAAAATAGACTTACAGATATCGTACAAGCTACAGAGTATACAGAAAATTTGAAGCCTGATTATATGTACGAATACAATAATGCCGGGCAAGTAACACAAATGACAGCTGTAGAAGAGGGTAGTAGCAACTATTATGTATGGAGGTATAGCTATAATAATGGTATGCGTACAAAAGAAGAATGTTTTACAAATGAAAAAAGGCTAATGGGTAGTATAACTTATAAGTACAAATAATATTGTAATATCCAAATTTAGACAAGCAATAAACTTACAGTAAATAATCATCTCACAATTTTAATTTTAAAATTTTTATCATTTATTAGTTTTTTAATATTTATTAAATTACGTGAGTAAACAGAAAAAAATTTTAAAGATATTAGAGATAAGAAAATTTATTAAATAGTATGTTTGACAGTTTTATGAGAATATTACAAGCAGTTGTCCTAATATTATTTAAATTGTCTTTAAATATTTTATGTGACAACTTCTATAAAAAGTTTAAAATTATTTATGATA
>JANXOQ010000212.1 GCA_025357775.1 Ferruginibacter sp.
TTTCATTTTTTATTTTTAATAATTAAAAAAGATAAAGATTTTTTTTCTTTTTACTTAGGGTTTTGTTGATTTGTTTTTCTAACACAAAAGGTTTCACAAATAATACGGAGTAAATTTTGTGTTACTTTTTTACTTCGTGGCTCATTAACTTTGATACTTTTTCCTTTTTACTAAAATTCATAATGTAAAAAAATCCTGCATTGAGGCCTTTTATTTGTCCAACATTTCTTCCTGCTACAGTAGTAAAACCATCTGCAATAATTTCTAAGCCGCTTATAAATTTGGTTGTATATTTTATATGCAAGCCTATAGTGGTTGCATCCATTTTATTGCTTACAAATGGCACATTATTTTTTGTAATATCAAAACCAGAGAGGCAAGTCCATTTATTTGCATAACCTTCTAACACCAAAGCATCACTCCTGTAACCCCCACGGATATTGATGTTGGTAACATTTGGCATTTGTACCCAATTGCTGTAATGTAGCTCATTCGTATAGTAGGTATTTCTATCAAGTTTTACATTTCCTCTATAAGTATAGCTGCCTGATACAGTACCAAACCAAGTGTTTTTTTGATAATCTATCATTAACCTTGCAGTAGCAGTATTGCTTTTCAAGCCTATAGAAAGTGGCAATAAATCAGGTGTATAATTGCTCATAGGAATGCTAAAACCTGTTATACCAATGATGCCAAAAGTTCCACCCTTTAAATCTATTTCATAAGGAACCCATTTTACAAACATTGCTAAATCTTGTAAGCCTTTTTGCCCTGCAAGCTGCCCTTCACTTGCATTTGTAGAAATATATTGTGCATTAAAGAGTATATTAAGGTTATCTTTTATACCATAGTTTCCATCTATTAAAAAAGTATTTGCACTTACTTTCCCTAAGTTTAAGTTCTCTCTTTTAAAGCTACCTTCCCAATAATTTCTCCAACTGGTTTTTCCATATAATGCACCTGCGCAAAATAAATTTTTATTCATCATTAAGCCATCTATTTCTGTTTGTGCAAATGATTTTAAAGTGATGAATATGGTGAGTATTAGTATTATTTTTTTCATTTTTTAAATTTTAATTTATTCAATATAAAAATTCCAATTTTTGTTCCCATTAAATTTCCTGCATCATTGTCATGCCTAAAATGTATACCACCATATAAACGAGATAGTGCCGCTTCTTTAGATGCTACTCTAAATGATTTTATGGTTCTAGCTTTTATACCAAACTCTAATTGTGATGTGTCTGATAAAACAAGCTTATCGCCAAACCAAGCTGTCATTACCTCTGCAGCTGCAGCAGATATAGTTGCATGCCCGCTCGTATAAGATGGAAATGGTGGTGTTTGAATGTATGGTCTCCATGCGTCTGTTATAAATTTATTAATAACGGTTTCTGGTCTTGCACAATTTGTTTTAAATTTTTCATCCCAACAACTTATAAAACCATCAAATAAACTAATAGCAGTTTGAGTGTATGCTGCCACCGTAGTATTAAAATCTACCTTAGCTTCTTTAGCAGCAATTCCTACAATATTCATCCAATGCCCTGGTGGCGAAAACTTTTTAGTGGCATAACTTGCATGTCCAACTACATTCATTTTAAAAGGATTATCGTCCCAAAAATCTGCAATAATTTTTTGTTCTTCTGTAAGGCTATCGCCAATATTTTTTACTTCTAATAATGCTTTAAAATAAATACTGCCTTTTTTTTGAATATCAAAAATGGGTGGTGCTGTCGGTTGAAATTCTGCAGCGGAATCCAAAACCATTGTTCTTATTTCTCTCCAATGTGGTTCTAGTGATGAAGCATACATTGGTGGCGTAGGTAACCATCTACCATCAATATTTGTTTGTACTGAATACTTTTCAGCTGTTCTTGTTTGTGCATAATTATCTT
>JANXOQ010000215.1 GCA_025357775.1 Ferruginibacter sp.
TTCAGTTTTAAATTTATTAATTATTATCATATGCGTTGTAGTATTTTTGTACGTAATGACTCAACTCTCTACCCTCAATAAATATTTTAGTCGATATAAATTATATTTCATTTTAGGAATTTTGTTTGTAATAATTACAAATTATTTTCGCATTCTTGCTCCACAACTTACGGGCTATGTGGTAAACTCAGTTGTGTCTGTTTTAAAAGGCAGCACAGTAAAAATAGAGTCACAATCTTCCCTGCATAATTATGATGTAATTATTATAAAAATTATTACTTGGTTTAGCAATAAAACCTTTAAGCAAAAAATTTTATTTACAGGGTTAATACTATTTGTAATAGCAATTATAAGTGGTTTTTTTATGTTTTTAATGAGGCAAACAATTATTGTAATGAGCCGCCGCATAGAGTATGACCAAAAAAATGAAATATTTGCACATTACCAAAAGCTAGATACTAATTTTTATAAAACCCATAGTACTGGTGATATGATGAACCGCATATCGGAAGATGTGAGCCGTGTGCGTATGTACACAGGGCCAGCAATTATGTACTTTATAAACCTTGCAGCTATAATCGGTTTTAGTTTGTTTTTTATGCTCAGGAGCGATGTAAAGCTTACTCTCATTTCGCTATGTCCATTGCCACTACTAGCTTTTGCTATATATTTTGTAAATGGTATAATAAATAAAAAAAGCGATAAAATACAATCATTGCTAAGCAACCTTACCACCAATGCTCAAGAATCTTATAGTGGAATAAGAGTTATAAAATCTTTTGTACAAGAAAATGCTATGCTTAATTTTTTTAAAAGCAATAGCGAAGCTTATAGAAACAATGCACTTAGTTTAGCAAAAACAGAAGCTATTTATTTCCCAAGTATGAGTTTACTTATTGGGCTAAGCACACTTATAACTATTTTGGTAGGAGGGCTAGATGTTGTACGAGGTGTGGAGGCTGCATCAGTAGGCAAAATTGCTGAGTTTGTTATGTATATACAAATGCTCACCTTTCCAGTAAGTGCTATTGGGTGGACAGCTAGCATGACTCAAAGAGCAGTTGCATCTCAAAGAAGAATAAACGAATTTTTGCAACAAGAGCCTTCTATTAAAGACGCCAACAATGCAAGGACTGAATTTTTACATGGCAACATTACCTTCAAAAATATTGATTTTACTTACCCACACACAGGTATACAGGCCATCAAAGACTTTTCACTAGATATTAAAAAAGGAGAAAAAATAGCTATTGTAGGTAAAACGGGGGCTGGTAAAAGCACAATTGCGCAGCTTTTGCTACGTATGTATGATACCCAAAAGGGCAGCATTGAATATGATGGCAATAAGATTACACAAATAAAAACCAATGCTATTCGCTCACAAATAAGCTATGTACCACAAGATGTATTTTTGTTTAGTGATAGTATAATGAACAATATCCGTTTTGGAGAAAAAATGGCTTCAGATGAGCAAGTTTTTGAAGCTGCCAAAAAAGCCAGTATTTATAAAGAAATAAATGCTTTTGATGAAAAATTTGAAACGCTGGTAGGAGAAAGAGGAGTTACACTTAGTGGTGGGCAAAAACAAAGAATATCTATTGCAAGAGCATTAATAAAACAACCATCAATTGTAATATTTGATGATTGCCTTAGTGCGGTGGATGCCCGTACCGAAAATGAAATAATAGAAAATTTGTATAACTATTTGCAAAATAAAACTGCTATTATAATTACACACCGTATATTTTCTTTATTTCAATTTGATAAAATTATAGTAATAGATAATGGGCAAATAATAGAGCAAGGTACACACGATGAGCTAATTAAATTTAAAGGACATTATTATAAAATGTATACAAAACAGCAAGAAAGCGATCATGTAATATAATTTATTGTAATTTTTAAAAATATAAATGAGTTCATTTATATTTTGCTTTATCAAAAATAATTTTATATTTGTTATAACTTTTTTAACAAAATTTTTTAAATAAAACAAATTAAGGTGGCGTACGAGCAAAACGACAACAACGACAGAAAACAAGAAAGTGTTTATAGCAAACGTATTAAAGCAGGCAAACGTAGAACTTACTTTTTTGATATTAGGGAAACAAAGGGGAATGATTTTTACCTAACTATTACAGAAAGTAGAAAAAGATTTGATTCTGATGGATATGATCGTCATAAAATTTTTGTGTACAAAGAAGACTTTAACAAATTTGTAAAAGGATTAGTAGAAACTGTAGATTATGTTAAAACAGACTTAATGCCTGATTTTGACTTTGATTCTTTTAACCATGATACAGCTTATGAAGGAGATGAAAATGTAACAATAGCTACAACCGAAAATACTGTAGATGCAAATACACTAACTGAAAATATTGAAACAGTTACTGAAACAGATTTAACCATAGAACCAATAGCCGCACTACCACAAGATAACGGGAGTACAGAAGTTGTAGATAAATGGTAGTATAAATAAATATATGGGTTACAAGTAAAAGTAATTGTATAATTAGTACTATTATTTTTACTTGTTTTAATAAATAGCCACACAATTTACACACTTTTTGAGGGGGCCTACCCTACCGTTTTCAAAAATGAAT
>JANXOQ010000224.1 GCA_025357775.1 Ferruginibacter sp.
TTATATTGTACAATTTTTTTATGCTGCTTTTTCTGGTATTGCTAATATTTTTGTAGGAATGGCGGAGTGGATTTTAGAATATATTTTTAATGTAAAAATAACAGATAAAAAAGAGGTTTTTGGAAGGGTAGAAGCAGAACATTATACACAGCAAAATAAATTGAGAAATGAAGATGATAATTCTGAAATTAATAAAGAATTATTTGAAAATGCTTTATCTCTTGGCGAAGTTCGGCTAAGGGAATGTCTTGTTCCACGCAAAGAAATTGTAGGTATAAGCAATGTGAGTACAGTTATTGAAATAAAAAAATTATTTATTGAGTCTCAACTAAGCAAATTAGTAGTGTATGATAAAAATATAGATAATATTGTTGGTTATGTGCATCAGTTAGATTTATTTAAAAGCCCTGCTACAATACAAGATATTTTATTGCCAATACCTACTGTGCCAGAAACAATGAGTGCAACCGACCTAATGGCAAAGTTTGGTAAAGAAAGAAAAAGTATAGCATGGGTGATAGATGAATTTGGTGGTACAGCAGGTATTGTAACTATGGAAGATGTACTTGAAGAAATATTTGGAGATATAAAGGATGAGTACGACGATGTAGAAGAATTTATTGATAAGCAAATTTCAGAAGTAGAATATTTATTTAGTGGAAGGGTAGAGCTAGATTTAATTACAGAAAAATACGGACTTAAATTTCCAGAAGATGAGACCGCTGAAACCCTCTCTGGTTTTATAATACACAACAATGAAGATATACCAAAAGAAAAAGAACAAATAATTATTGGTAATTATGAATTTAGTATTATGAGCATGAGTGATACAAGAATAGAAACGGTAAAATTAAAAGTGCTAAGAAAAAACTAGCTCTCACATAATTATTTTTCTTTACATCTTAGGAATGACTCACTCATTATAAATTAATTTTTTAGTTTAATGCATATAGCTGCTCATATTTCTGAAAAAAATCACAAAAATAGTTTGCTGCTTACCATGCTGAAAATTCTTGCAGCTAAATACCCTCATCACATATTTACTTTTTATTCTGATACTATTATTAAAGATTTAGAGGGCAATTGCATCAACGAAGTTGTATCACCTAAAATTAAAAATAATTTGATGCTTTTTTTTTGGTACAACTTTAAATTGCCACGTATTTTAAAATCAAAAAAACAAATTGCATTTATAAGTGATGCAGGTATGCTTTGTAATATTGCAAATGCAAACCAATATTTATTTTTTAGTAATACTAATTTTTTGCAAAATAGCAACACTAATTTTAAAAATGTATTTAAAAAATCTTTGCAAAAAGCTTCTAAAATATTTGTAACAGAGCCATATTTTAATTTTTTGCTAAAAAGCAAATACCTTATTGCAAATGATAAAGTAGAAACAATTTATTATGGAATAAATACAGAGAAAAAATTACCTATTCCTTTAACCATAGAGTATATCAAAAATAAATATACAAATGGTTTTGATTATTATTTGTGCCCCGTAAATGAATATTTAAAACAAAAACTTACAATTATTTTAAAAGCATTTTCAATATTAAAAAAAATGCAAAAAACAAGTATTAAACTTGTATTGTTTTTAGACAATATTACAAATGCGGGCTTAATTGAAAATTTTGAAAATTATAAATACAAAGAAGATATTATTTTTATTACAGAAAATGATGAAAATATAAAAGAAATAGTATCAGCTGCAAATACTATTTTTTCTTTTGTAGATTATAAACCAAATAACGTAGCAATGATAGCCTTGCAAAACGAAGTAACAGTAGTATTAGAAGATACTGAAATGAATAAAAGCATTTTTGGTGAGGCAGTATTGTATGTAAGCATAGAGCAAAAAAGTATTGCAGATATGATGCAATTAATTTATAAAGATGAAGCAATTAAAATTAATTTTAAAACAAACGTAGAAAATTTATTATTAAACTATAATGCTGAAAATGCAGCAGAGCAATTGTTTCAAGCTATTTATATTCCATAAAAATTACAATTACTTATAAAATTAACTAATATGAAATTTCAAACACCGATAGCAATAGAAACAATTGCTACACTTATAAAGGCAAAAATTATAGGAATTAATACTGTAGCACTAGGCATAAATGAAATACATAAAGTAGAAGTGGGTGATTTGGTTTTTGTAGACCACCCAAAATATTATGAAACCTGTTTAAATAGTGCTGCTACTTTTATAATTATTAATAAAGAAGTGGAAGTGCCAGCTGGCAAAGCAATTTTAATAACAGACAACCCTTTTGATGCTTACTGCAAAATTGTAGAAACGTACTCACCTTTTGAAAAAGCTGTTACATTAGTGAACACAACTAAAATAGGAGAGGGAACATATATTTACCCAAGCGCTTTTGTTGGTAACAATGTTACTATTGGTAAAGATTGTATTATTTTTCCCAATGCTACAATAATGGATAATTGTGTGCTAGGCAATAATATAATTGTACAATCAGGGTCTGTAATTGGTAGTAATGCATTTTATTACAATACAAAAAAAGATAGAGAATATTGGTATAAAAAAATGCCGAGTTGTGGTAGGGTAGTGCTAGAAGATAATGTAGAAATAGGCGCTGGCTGTATGATAGATAGAGGTGTAACGCATGATACACGTATAGGCGCAGGTAGCAAGTTAGATAACATGATACATATAGGGCATGATACGGTGCTGGGTAAAAATTGTTTACTTGCAGCAGCTACTACAATAGCTGGTATGGTTACAATAGAAGATGGCGTAACAATATGGGGAGGTTGCATAATCAATAAAACTCTTACAATAGGTGCTAATGCAGTACTACTGGGGCGTACAGGTGTTGGTGGTAGCTTGGAAGGTAACAAAACATACTGGGGTGCACCTGCACAAGAAGCTAGTATTATAAAAAGAGAAATGGTATGGATAAAAAGAATACCTGCTTTGTGGGAAAAAGTAATGGGTAAATAATTTCTTATATACCATTTTTATCTGACAGCTTTACAATTTAAACAGCTGTTTTTTTATTAAAGTATAATTTGCAAAAATACAAAGCACAATAAGTAATAATGATAATGCAGTTACATAAATATCTACATA
>JANXOQ010000228.1 GCA_025357775.1 Ferruginibacter sp.
GGTAAATAAAATATTAATAAATTGTATTTTATTTTTTTAACTTAACTATTTGCTATTTATGACTTCACAAAATAGTGTAGGAGAGACTCCTATTACTGCTTCTTCTATAAAGCCAACAATGAGTTTTTGGCAAATATTTAATATGAGTTTTGGTTTTTTAGGTATTCAATTTGGATTTGAATTGCAAAATTCAAATGTAAGCAGAATATTTGAAACCCTTGGTGCCAACAAAGATGATATACCTATTTTATGGATAGCAGCACCGCTTACAGGGCTTTTGGTGCAGCCGATTATTGGTTACTTAAGCGATAGAACCTGGCATCCATACTGGGGTAGAAGAAGGCCTTATTTTTTTATAGGTGCAATACTTGCTACAATTGCTCTGTTTATTATGCCAAATTCTTCTGCATTGTGGATAGCTGGTGGTATGATGTGGATTTTAGATGCCTCTATAAATATTTCGATGGAGCCTTTTAGAGCTTTTGTGGGAGATAAATTAAATACTAAACAACGTACAAGCGGCTTCGCTATGCAAAGTTTTTTTATAGGAGTGGGTTCTGTTATTGCTGCATTGTTACCTTGGTTTTTATCTAAAGTATTGCATGTAAGCCATAATGCACCTGTAGGACAAATACCTGCAAACGTAAAATATTCATTTTATTTTGGAGGTTTAGCATTTTTGGGAGCAGTGCTTTATACCGTTTTTACTACAAAAGAGTTTCCACCAGAAAGTATTGAAGCATTTAAAAAAGAAAAAAAAGAAACTACTTTTAAAGATGGTTTAAAAGAAACTTTTGGAGGTATTTTACAAATGCCAAAAACAATGAAACAACTGGCTTTGGTACAATTTTTTACTTGGTTTGCTTTGTTTGCTATGTGGATATATTCTACCAATGCTGTTACTGCAAATAAATACAATATGAAAGTAGATAAAGAAACTATTGCAGCTATGGAAGCAGGTGTAGTTGCAGATTCTATTGAAGTTGCTAAAAATATTATTACAGCAAATACAAATAAAACTGAAAATACATTAAGCAGTGATTTTCTAAAAGCGTATACAAAAAAACAAAAAACTATTAATTCTTTAAAAAGCGATTTGGCAGAAATAAAAGAGTTTAGGGCTGAACAAAACCCTGTAACTATTTCTGTAAATTTGGCAAACTATTTTTCTGATAGTTTAAATACTGGTACAAATGCAGCTCAAAAAGTAGAACTAAAGCGAGTACAAAATGAGTATAATAGTGGTGCAGATTGGTTAAACGTTTGCTCATCTGTAAGAAATGGTGTAGCTGCAATATTTGCTTTTATAATTCCATTAATTGCTTTTAAAACTAATAGAAAAATAACCCACATGATCTGTTTAATAATTGGTGGTCTAGGTCTTATCTCAGTATACTTTATTACAAACCCTACATTTTTAATTATATCTATGGGGATGGTAGGTGTAGCATGGGCAAGTATTTTATCTATGCCTTATGCAATGCTGTCTAATGCACTACCTTCAAATAAAATGGGCTATTTTATGGGCGTTTTTAATTTCTTTATAGTAATACCACAAATTGTGGCAGCAAGTATTTTAGGATACTTTACCATGCATCTATTTCATGCAAATACATTAAACACTATTGTACTTGGTGGTGCTGCTATGATATTAGCTGGACTGCTTACTTTATTAGTAAAAGATGCTGATGATGTGGATTAGATTTTTATTAAACAACATTAAAACATAAATAAAATAAGCTGCACTTTGCGGCTTGTTTTATTTTAAAATAGTTATAGATTATATTAGGTTATAATAAAAAAGTTGCAAACTATGGTATACCAACTTTAATAATAAAAAAGATAAGATTGCAGAAACCCTTTTTAGAATAATGTTATATTTTTTAAATGTATTCACTATATATTTTTCTAAAATAATAAACTATATTTTTGTATTTCATTATTAACAACGGTATGCAATTTTCCACACTTTTAGATAAATTTAACGAACCTGAAACGCTTAAAATGGCCAAGCTTGGTCGTGAACTTAGAGCAAAAGGAATAGACATTACAGACCTTAGTCTTGGTGAGCCAGACTTTGATACGCCTATACATATAAAAGAGGCTGCGAAAAAAGCTATTGATGAAAATTTTAGCCACTATACTCCAGTAGTCGGCTACTTAGATGTAAGAGAAGCAGTATGTATAAAATTAAAAAGAGATAATAATTTAGACTACACAGCAGACCAAATAATTGTGAGCACTGGTGCAAAGCAAAGTATTGCAAATGCAGTACTGGCTTTGGTAGATGTTGGAGATGAAGTAATAATACCAACGCCGTATTGGGTTACTTACAGCGAAATAGTTAAACTTGCTGGCGGTGTAGTAAAATTTGTGGATGCTTCGGTAGAAAATGGATATAAAATAACGGCGCAAGAATTACAAGCTGCCATTACTTCAAAAACAAAATTATTCATGTTTTCATCTCCTTGTAACCCAACGGGAGCGGTTTACACAAAAGATGAATTGGTAGCTTTATCAACCGTTTTTGAGAAGCATCCCGAGGTAATGATAATGAGCGATGAGATTTATGAGTTTATAAATTATAATGGCAAGCATGAAAGCATTGCACAATTTGCTTCGCTAAAAGAAAGAGTAATAATAATAAATGGATTGAGTAAAGGCTATGCCATGACAGGCTGGAGATTAGGCTATTTAGCTGCCTCTGCCAACATTGTTAAAGCTTGCGAAAAATTACAAGGACAATTTACTAGTGCTACCTGCTCTATTACTCAGCGTGCAGCTATAGCAGCCCTTACAGGTAAACACGAGCCTACACAAGCCATGGTAGCCAAGTTTAAAGAACGCCGTGCAGTTGTGATGCAATATTTAGCAGAAATACCGGGTTTAATTTACAACGAACCAACTGGCGCATTTTATGTTTTTCCCAATGTGAGTGCTTTTTTTGGCAAAAAATCACCGATGGGTAATGTTATTTCAAATGCAGACGACTTATGTATGTATTTTTTAAATGATTGTAACGTATCTGTTGTTACTGGTAGGGCTTTTGGAGAGCCTTCATGCATACGTATTAGCTTTGCAAACAGTACTGCCAATATAAAGAAGGGATTTGAAAAAATAAAAAAGGCGTTGTTGGATTTGGTTTAACACGAAAATTATTTATTTTCAAAAGTTAGATAATATGTTTGAACATATAAAGCATAATTAAATAAAAAAACCTCTATTAAAGAGGTTTTTATTTTTTTAAGATTTGTTATTATTAAAATTACGACATTAAAATGTTATTCATTACTTTTTTATAGCTTCTGCAATTGTTTTACCAATATCGGCAGGGCTAGCTACAACATGAATGCCGCAAGCAGCCATAATTTTCATTTTAGCAGCTGCAGTATCATCTTCGCCACCTACTATAGCACCTGCATGTCCCATACGCCTACCTGGAGGAGCGGTTTGGCCAGCAATAAAACCAACAACTGGTTTTTTATTACCAGTACTTTTTATATATTCAGCAGCCTCTGCTTCCATGCCACCACCTATTTCTCCAATCATTACAATAGCATCTGTTTCATCATCATTCATAAATAATTCTACAGCTTGCTTAGTAGTAGTACCAATAATTGGGTCGCCACCAATGCCTATTGCGCTAGATATACCAAGCCCAGCTTTAGCTACTTGGTCTGCAGCTTCGTATGTAAGTGTACCACTTTTAGATACAATTCCTATGCGACCTTTTTTAAATATAAAGCCAGGCATGATACCTACTTTACATTCATCGGCAGTAATTACACCTGGGCAATTTGGGCCAATAAGCCTGCTATTACAACCTTGTAAATAATTTTTTACTTTCACCATATCAGCTACTGGTATGCCTTCTGTAATACAAACAATTAAAGCTATTCCAGCTTCGGCAGCTTCCATAATAGCATCAGCTGCAAATGCAGGTGGTACAAAAATAATACTAACATCTGCATCAGTAGTTTTTACAGCATCTGCTACTGTATTAAAAACAGGACGCTCCAAATGCATTGTTCCACCTTTGCTTGGTGTAACACCGCCGACTACATTGGTGCCATATTCTATCATTTGTGTAGCATGAAAGCTACCTTCTGTACCTGTAAAACCTTGTACGATTACTTTTGAATTTTTATTTACTAATACTGACATTTGTTATTTTATAGATTAATGAAAAACTATTTTAAATTTTTGCAAAGATAAGGATTGAAAAAAATATCAATAAAATTTCTTCAAATCAATCAATGAATATTTATTAGTTTGTTAGGTTAATAATACTTGTATAATTTAACTGATTATCAGTTGCATAATAAAAGCTAAATAGATAGATAATGATGCAATGTGCGACGCCACCGCAGTTCAATATGGCTGCTTCTTTGCTGGTAAAATAAAATAAAATATTAATTTGTTATAAAGTAAAGAAGTAGGTCTAGAAAATTTACTGATGGTGGATTTAGAGTTTTATCTTTCATTCATTCCTTTTACAAAATCGCTCACCAAATAACTAATTAGCTTCCCTGTACTTTCGTCTTTTCGTCCATCGCTTAGTTGTGATGCGCCTTCGCATATGTGTAGATAAGCTGCACGTGCATGTTTAGAGGTATATGTAATGTATTGCCTTGCTAGTAGTGCGCTAATGCCTGATGGTGTATGTGCACTGCTTAATGCATTTTGTACTGCGTCTAAATCTAACTCTATGCCTGTATAGCTATCATGCGTAAAATCTACCGCTTGCCCTACTGCTTGCATAAAACTTTTTCTTTCTCTTAGAAAAATATCTTCGTACGATGTGTATTGCATAAATGGGTTTGAATAAATATCTACCAAAACATTCTGCGAAATATAATTTTCGTGAAGCCCTACAATGCTATACTTTCCTAGAAAGCCATCGCTTTCTGCATATCTAAAAGCATTTCCACTATGTCGCCCTTCCATGGTTCTATAGTCGCTATGTGCATCTAAATTAATGGCATTTAATTGTGCCAATGGTATTTCATTATTTTTTAGTAATCCTTTGGAAACACCCTTTAATATTGGATATGCGTTATTGTGTCCGCCGCCTATTACAATTGGAAATTTACCTGCGGTAGAAATTATTTTCATTAATTTTTCAACTTCTTCATCTATTGTATTAACTGCATGGCGATAAGCATTTATTTTTTCTTCTTCGTTAAAGGCATTGTTTTCTATTAAGTATTTTATATCTCCAAAATCAAAATGACCTAGCAATAATATATCTTCTCCACTGCAAAAATCATTGCTTTGTATATTTAAGAATGCTTGTAAAAATGATGTCCAACTACTATCTGCACCACCCACACCTAAGTTTGCTTTTACACCTATATCTTCTGGAATGCCCACTATTACATACTTTGCTGATGATTGCTGTAATACATTTGGCCATTCTCCCTCTTTTGTTGTTTGTATACGCTCTCCCATTTTAGTTTCAAAACGTCGAGGATTAGTAAGTGCAATAAGCTCTTTTTTGCTGTAAAATTTGAAGTGTTTCATATTTAGATTTATTTAGGCGAATAAATGATATATAAAAATATAAATGTAGTGTGAAAATATTACAAAAAACAATTAAATTATGATGATATAACTGGATATTTTTTAATTTTTATTTTTTTAATAAGCAAGATTTTTAAGCTCTTCACTTTACTTTTATTGCACTATTCGTTCATTAGCATGCAGTGTATTAAAGGCTTTTATTTTTTTGTAAATTGAAGTTTTAGAGTCAAAATAAAGGATGCTTAATTCTTTAACTGTTAAGCTCTATTCAACGAACAATAGAATTTTATTTTTTTGAAATCTTTACTAAATTTACGCATTGACCAAAATTTTATTTTTATAAATTTTTGCCTTATGAAAAATTATCAACCAAACTTTGTGTAAACATATATTATGAAAACAGGTGATAAAAACTTTAAACTTTTAACCTCTAATTTTTAAACCCACTTGCCCTTCACCATCACTTTATCAATATTATTCATGCTAAAATTGTAAAACAAATATGCAAGCGAAGATATTTTTTTTGTGAAAATTAAATCTGCTCTTTTGCCAATCATTATAGACCCAGTTTCTGTTTCGCATTCCATGGCATACGCACCATTTATAGTAGCAGCATTTATAACTTCTTCGGGAAGCATTTTCATTTGTATGCAACTTAGTGCGGTTACAAAATTCATGTTGCCACTAGGGGAGGAGCCAGGGTTAAAATCAGAGGCAAGCGTAACAGCGGCTCCTGCTTGTATGAGCGCACGTGCAGGCTGCATGGGCATACGTAAAAAAAATGCTGCAGTTGGAAGTAGTGTTGCAGCTCCTTTAAAATTACCTAATAGTTTTATTTCTGCTTCTGTTAATGTTTCTAAATGGTCTAAAGAAATGGCATCATTTTTAATACCAACTTCTATGCCACCAATGCTGTTAAGCTGGTTTACATGTAGCTTTGGTTTTAACCCAACAGCTATTCCGGCTTTACATATTTCGTCAGTTTCTTCTGTAGAAAAAAAACCTGTTTCACAAAATACATCTATATAATCTGCCAGTTTTTCTTTTGCAATTATAGGAAGCATTTCATTTATTATTAAATCAATATATCCTTTGTGGTTTTCTTTAAATTTTAATGGATACGTATGTGCTGCAAGAAATGTTGCTTTAATTATTAAATCTGTATTTTCTTTTAATTTTTTTATTACACGAAGCATTTTAATTTCATTTTCTACATCTAAGCCGTATCCACTTTTTATTTCTATAGCTCCAGTACCTAGTTTTGCCAATTCATTTAATCTTGCCAAAGCATTATGGTACAACTCATCTTCGCTGGTTTCGTTTAATTTTTTTGCAGAGTTTATAATGCCACCACCTTTTGCCGCTATTTCTGCATAGCTTAATCCATTTATTTTATCTACAAATTCATCTTCTCTACTACATGAAAATACAATATGAGTATGGCTATCGCACCAAGTAGGCATTACAATTTGCCCATACACATCTTTCACATTCTTTGGTAATTTTGGTATTTTTATTTCAAGCTCATACATGCAGCCATAGTCTGCAATTAACCCATCTTCTACTAATAAATAAGCATCTTCTAAAATGGGAAGATTTGCTAGGGCTGTGCCTCTTAACTGTACATTTTTTTGACGAACGTTTATGAGTTGGGAGATGTTTATGAATAATATACTATCGTGCATAATTATAATTTTTCATATAAATTTTTACAAAACCCCTCCAACTCAGGGTCTCTAGCACCCATCAACAACAACACACAATCATTAGTAATATGGCTTCGTATTGCTTGTAATAAATTATTTCTATCCTCCACAAAAAAAGCATTTTTACCGAGTGCTTTTATATCATTTATTAAATCGTTGGCAGAAATATCTTTAACTGCAGTACCACCTGCATAAAAAATTTCGCTCATCCATATTTCATCTTGTGGGCGTAGGGCAGCGGCTATTTCTTTTACAAAATCATTTCGTAAAAACCGTGTAGGACCATACCCGTGTGGTTGAAACCATGCTATAACTTTTTTGGCAATTGGTTGGCAAGCCATTATTGAAGCAGCACATTTTGCAGGGTTGTGTGCATAATCATCTATTATTTTTATGCCATTTTTTTCACCAAGTAGTTGATGCCTTCTGTAAATGCCTTCATATGTTGCTAAGCCTTTTGCACAATCTTGCAATGATACGCCAATAATACTAGCAACAGCAGTAGCTGCAAGGGCATTCTCCATGTTATGTTTACCTATCGTTTTTAAATTAAATGGCATGCTATTAATGGTAAAGCTAATGTTCATACCATTTTGAGAAAGATTACTTGCCACAAAACCTGCTTCATTATTATCAGATGAAAAATCGTTATCAATATTATTAGATAATGTTTTTGACAAAACATTAGAACGATTTACAACAAAACTTCCTTTTGTATTTGCTCTAAAAGTTGTGAAAATATTAAGCAGTTCATTAATTTCTTGGTGGTCTTTGTCTATGTTTAGTAGCAATCCAATTTGAGGATGGTATTTTATAATAGAACCATCACTTTCATCTGCTTCTATAATGAGCCAATCGCCTTTTCCTACTTTTGCATTGCCAATTTTTCCTTCATTAATGATACTTACAAGCCCTGCACCGCTAATAATACCTGGGTCAAGCCCAGCCGTTTGTAATATTTGAAAAAGCATACCACCTGTAGTACTTTTGCCAGATGTACCACCTACTGCAATTGTTTTTTTTGTTTCTGCTATTAGTGCCAATAAATCACTTCGCATTATAATAGTTATGCCTAATTGCTTTGCTGCATGCACTTCTGGTACCGTATCTTCAATGGCGGTAGATACAATTACCAATTGAACAGTATCATTTATACCACCTGCACCTTGCTCAAAACATACTATCCCCTCTGCTTCTAATTTTGTTTTTGTTTCATTAAAAGTATTTTTTCTAAAATACCTATCGCTACCGCTTACCTTATTACCAGTACCTACAAGGTATTGTGCCAGCGCACTCATACCTACACCTGCCACCCCTACAAAAAAGAAATTATTTATGCCTTCTAAAGATTTTATTTGTTTCAATGTTTTATAATTTTTTATTGATGTGCTAATTTACACCTATATTTTATGCACATCGTAATAGGTTTAATATCTTTTTAACAAATTTGAAAAAACTTTTATAGAAACATACACGTTCATTGTAAAAAACTAATAACATGAAACTTTTTTTAAGCATTTTTTTTGCAACTGCAATTTTTATATCCTGCGCACAATCACAAAATAGTAAACTTAAAATTCCAACTTCTATAAGTTCTAAACCTGTAAAAGGAGAGGCGGTTGCTACATTTGGAGAAGGCTGTTTTTGGCACGCAGAAATAATTTTTCAAAGCTTAGAAGGTGTGAGAGATGCCGTATCTGGCTACGCTGGTGGTACAAAAATAAACCCCACTTATGACGAAGTATCTAGCAAAACTACTGGGCATGCTGAAGTGGTAAACGTCTATTATGATCCTATAAAAGTATCTTACTCAACATTGGTTGCTGCTTTTTTTGCAAGCATGGACCCTACCCAGCTTAACAGACAAGGTAATGATGTAGGAGATGAATACCGCTCCGTAGCATTTTATAGAAACGAAGCAGAGAAAGCTATACTTCAAGCAGAAATAAAAAAAATAACAGATGCAAAAAAGTATAAAAATAAAATTGTTACACAAGTTGTACCATTTATAAAATTTTATGCTGCCGAAGATTATCACCAAGAATATGTTTTTAATAATCCTACACAGGGCTATGTACAAGCTGTATCTATACCAGAATATTTGAACTTTAGAAATAACTTTAAGGGAGGTGTTTTTAAAAAGTAAATAATTGCATGCCTAAATATATATGCAAAATAAATTTGAATAATTAGCACAATTAAAAATTAGCAAGAAGTAAGTAAAATAAAAAATCACTCCAGAATTTCCAACATTTTTAAATAATCATACTGCTCATCTTCGTGCATGCATGCTACTAGTTTGCGAATCTTTTTAAGCTGAGATAAATAAATATTATGTAATGCTGTGTTGCGTTTTAGGTCAAGATTTAAATCATTTATTTTTTCG
>JANXOQ010000251.1 GCA_025357775.1 Ferruginibacter sp.
ATGAAAGCCATAAAAGATGAGCTTGGTGGCGATAATGTGGCTGAGGTGAAAGAAATGCAGAAAAAATCAGATGCAAAAAAATGGCCAAAAACTGCTGCAGAAATGTTTAAAAAGGGGGCAGAGAAATTGGAGCGCATGCACCCAAGTACCCCTGATTATTCTGTGGTGTATAACCATTTAGATTTAATGCTAGACCTACCTTGGGATGATTATACAGCCGATAGCTACGACCTTAAAAAAGCAAAAAAGGTATTAGACCATGACCACTATGGCATGAATAAAATAAAGGAGCGCATACTTGAATACCTTGCTGTGCTTAAGCTAAAGGGAGATATGAAAAGCCCAATATTATGTTTTATTGGTCCTCCTGGCATTGGTAAAACAAGCTTAGGTAAAAGTATTGCTGCTGCCATTAATAGAAAATATGTAAGGGTAAGCCTTGGTGGCTTACATGATGAAAGCGAAATACGTGGACATCGTAAAACCTATATAGGTGCTATGCCAGGTCGTATTTTACAATCTATACGAAAAGTAAAAAGTGGTAACCCAGTAATGATTTTAGATGAGATAGATAAAGTAGGCACAGATCATAGAGGAGACCCATCCTCAGCATTACTAGAAGTTTTAGACCCTGAGCAAAACAATGCTTTTTATGATAATTATTTAGAGCTGGAGTATGATTTGAGTAAAGTGCTTTTTATTGCCACTGCAAATAATATAAGCAATATACAACCAGCTCTGCGTGACAGATTAGAAGTGATTGACCTTAGTGGATATGCTGTAGAAGAAAAAATTGAAATAGCTAAAAGGCATTTGCTGCCTAAAGAAAAAGCAATGCATGGTTTAAAGCCAGAAAGTTTTAAAATGAGTGATACTGTGTTGCAAAAAGTAATTGAAGATTATACAAGAGAAAGTGGTGTAAGAGAACTTGATAGACAGCTTGCAAGTATTATGCGTTATCAAGCAAAGGAACTTGTACTTAGAGATAAATTGAAAGCAACCATTACAAATAATGATGTAGAAAAAATATTGGGTAAGCCACGGTATAGCAATGAATTATATAAAACGGCTAATATGCCTGGTGTAGCAGTTGGGCTTGCTTGGACGTATGTAGGAGGAGATATTTTATTTATTGAAACACAATTAAGTGAAGGTAAAGGAGAGCTTCAGCTTACAGGTAACCTTGGAAATGTAATGAAGGAAAGCGCTAGCACAGCCTTTACATGGCTTAAAGGAAATGCTAAAAAAACAGGAATAGATGCTGAATTATTTACCAAAAAAAATGCACACATACACGTGCCCGAGGGTGCTACACCAAAAGATGGGCCAAGCGCAGGTATTACAATGATGAGTGCACTTGCAAGTGCATACAGTGGTAGAAAAATAAAACCATACCTAGCTATGACTGGGGAAATAACATTGCGTGGCCAAGTGCTGCCTGTGGGTGGTATTAAAGAAAAAGTACTGGCTGCAAAACGAAGTGGAATAAGAGAAATTATAATGTGCTACCTTAATGAAAAAGATGTGCTAGAAATAAACACACAATACATAAAAGGTATGAAGTTTCATTATGTAAAAACAATGGCACAAGTGCTTGATATGGCTTTGGTGTAGGAGTTTAAAATGTAAGATTGAAAGTTTAAGGTATAAAAAATATTTTTTGCCTTTCATTTTTTAGCACAAATAATATTAATACTTTATTATTCTAAAAAGAATTTATGATAAAATATTTTGTTGCCTGTACCGCTTATATTTTTTTAAGTACAGCATTATTTGCACAAGCTAAAAACCCTGTAAAGACAAAGGAGGTTACAATAACCGCAGCACAAAATGTACAAAATAAGATTGTAAACAATGCATTATTGCCAATAAAAGTAAATGGTACAATTACACTTGTAACCCCAGCTGGTACCACGGCTCAGGCTAATGGAATAAAATGTGGAAGTATTGTAATAGCTGTAGATACTAGCATACGAGTAGCGCCAGCTTATGCCTATCTAAGTATAGAGTTTACTGGTATTACAGGTAGCATGCAAATAGAAATATTAGCAGGTAATAATATTTTTTGGATATTTGATAAAGCAGGAAAAGAAGTAATAATAAAAGAAAAGTTTCTAAAAAAAGTTAGTGGTTCTATGGAAAGCAGTACAGTAAATATGCTTGTTAAAATACCTTTCCGTTTAAAAACTGATAAAAATATTTATACCATACACTACAGATGGGAGAGCAAGGATAAAAGTAAAAATATAGATTTACTCACAAATAAATAATTCCTTTTTTTTATAATCATTAAGAATAAATCGCAGTCCTATTTTACCGTTTAAATATTTAAACTTTTTTGTAACATTTGCTTAACTAATTTCGTTACACAAAAAACGAAATAATGCGCATATTTATATTTTCTCTCTTTTTTATTATTGCCAATAAATTAAATGCACAAAAATTATATGGCATTGTAACCACCGATAAAGGAGATTTACTGCCTTTTGCTTCTATTACTATAAAGGGAACTACAAAAGGAGTAAGCGCAAACGATAAGGCAAAATATTCTTTAAACATACCAGCAGGTACTTACACCATTATTTGCAACAATATAGGTTATACAACTGTAGCAAAAAATGTAACTATAACCAGTGATACTGAACTTGGTTTTGTAATGGTAGAACAAAAGCTTAGTATGGATAATGTAATAGTAAAAACAGGGGGAGAAGACCTTGCATACAACATTATAAGAAATGCTATAAAAAAGCGTTCAATTTTTTTAAACCAAGTAGATGCTTTTGTATGCAATATTTATGGCAAAGATTTAGTAAAGCTAAAATCATTGCCATCTAAAATCTTTGGAAAAAAAGTTGAATCACAAGATAGAAAAGAAATGGGGCTTGACTCTGTTGGTAAAGGAATTTTATATTTATCGGAATCGATTTCAAAAGTAAGTGTAGCAAAGCCAGATAAATTTAAAATGGATGTAGTAAGTAGTAGAGTGAGTGGTAGTGATGGTTTTGGTTTTAATTTTCCTGCATTCATAAGTTTGTATAACAATAATGTAAAAGTATTTACAGACAAATTTAATCCACGGGGCTTTGTATCTCCCATTGCAGATGGCGCACTTAATTTTTACAAATACAAATTCTTAGGTACTATTTTTGAAGATGGTCGCACACTTAGCAGCATACGTGTAACGCCTAGGAGAAAGTATGAGCCACTATTTTCTGGTATTATAAATATTGTAGACGAAGAATGGAGTATCCAAAGTTTTGATTTAATACTTACCAAAACTTCGCAATTAGAATTGGTAGATACCTTGCAAATAACACAGCTACATGTACCTGTAAATGATAATGTCCGCATGGTAAAAAATCAACTTATACATTTTGATGCTAATTTATTTGGAGTAAAAATGGGAGGAAATTTTTTAACAGTATACTCTGACTATAATGTAGCACCCAATTTTGGAAAAAAATATTTTGATAAAGTAATAATTAAATATGAACCTGATGTAAATAAAAAATCTATAGCATATTGGGATAGTACTCGTGCCGTGCCGTTAGAAAAAGAGGAAGCAAGGGATTATGAAAAAAAAGACAGCACTTTTAAAGCTAATAAAGATTTTAATTTAAGCAAGCGCTATTTAGATTCTGTAAATAAAAGTCAAAGAAAAATAAGACCCCTCGACTTAGTTATTAGAGGTATTAATCATTTTTATGAAAGCAAAACACATAATAATTATTGGGGCATAGAGCCATTGCTTAGTGTTTTTAACCCTAATATAGAATATAACCCTGCTGAAGGTATAGCAGTAAACCTTAAGGGGAGTTATAGAAGACTTAAAAAAAATAGTAATAGTGGGTTTACCTTATTACCAGTTATTAGATATGGCTTTGCTAATAAACATATTAACCCATCTGCAACTATTATTTTTAGTACAAAAGATCAAGATAGCACCTCTAAAAAATTAAAAAGATATTCCATCTTAGTTAGTGGTGGTAAGCGGGTGAGTAGTTTTAATAAAGAAGCCACAATTTCCACATTAGATAACAGCATAAGTACATTATTTTACGGGAAAAATTATTTAAAAACATACGAAAATTATTTTGCAAATTTAGGATATAATAGAAAGTTTGAAAGTGGTGTAAGTTTACAATTATCTGCGTTGTATGAAGATAGAATGCCTCTTGACAATACAACTGACTTTGTTTTTTCTAAAAATAAAAAAATAAATATAACACCTAATTATCCTGTTGAAAAGTTAACTCAACAGTTTAATGTGCATCAGGCAGTTGTTGTAGCCGCTACGATAAGTTTTAAACCAGGGCAACGGTTTATACAATTTCCTAATTACAAAAGAGGTATAGGATCTAAGTACCCTACATTCACTTTAAATTATACAAAGGGAATAAAAAATATATTAGGCAGTGATGTAGATTTTGATAAATGGAAATTTTTTGTACAGGATAATAAAAATTTTAAACTTGCTGGAGAGTTAAAATACAATTTTGGTATAGGTGGTTTTTTA
>JANXOQ010000272.1 GCA_025357775.1 Ferruginibacter sp.
TGCTTTGGCAATTGCAAAAAAAAATGCTGATATAAATAATGTAGAAATTAATTTTAAACTGATTAATTTTTTAGCAGATGAAAACTATTTTGAAGATGAAAAATTTGATTTAATAATTAGCAATCCACCTTACATACCAACGCAAGAAAAAGCAACAATGAATAAAAATGTAACAATGTATGAGCCTTCAATTGCATTATTTGTGCCTGAATATGACCCATTATTATTTTACAAAAAAATTATACATTTTGCAGAAAAGCATTTAGTTGAAAATGGAAAAATAATGGTAGAAATACATGAAAATTTTGCTAATGAAACTGCCGCATTATTTACTGCAAAAAACTATGTAGTAGATTTAAAGAAAGACATGCAAGGAAAGGATAGAATGTTAATTTGTGAAATGCAAATGGGAGTCCCAATACTTTTATCTTAAGATTGAAACAATAGATTTTTAAGCATTATAATTTGGAAAATTAGTGGAAACATATTTATTTTACTTAAAAAAAATAAATCTAAAAAACTCTTTAAAGATAATTACCAATAAGAAGAAATATTAGCGATACTAATAATTTCTGTAGCTCTAAATTTCTTTAAAAAATATTTATACTACTTAATACTTTTGGATGTAATAAATAGAATTGAGATGTTAAAAAGCAAACTAACGTTAATCTTATTTATCACTACCCGTAACGGTGGCAGATGTGGATGCTCCTATCTTACTTGCCGCTCTCATCACTCTAACAATTTCACCAAAGCCAGCGCTAGAGTCTGCATTAATAGCTACAGCAGGTTTTATACTATCCCCTTGGTTTATATATTTTCTCAATTCTGATTCAATTGAGTCAGGTATAATTTGTTTTGCACCTACATAAATTATTTTATCTTTACTTATACTTACTACCACACTTTGTTTAGATTTTGTATCACTCTTTGCCCGAGGCACACTCATGCGTATCACATTAGGATTTGCTAAAGTAGATATCATTAAAAAAAACATTAGTAGTATAAATAAAATATCATTCAATGGGCCTGTATCCACTTCCGAATGTTCTTCTCTTAATTTATTTTTTCTTAAAGACATGCTATTTTAATTAACTTAAATTTATTGGTTATAGGTTACGAATTTGGGTTAGGATTTTAGTGCTACTGAATATAGAATTATAATGAGTTATGACTTAAACTTTCACCATCAACTTTGAAACATTCAATTCTAAAACATAAACTTTCAAGCCTCTCACTTCGTTGGTTCCTGCAAAATATCTATAAACTCACTACTTGCAGCTTCCATTCTATTAGCCATTCTATTTATTTGTGTATCTAAATAACTGTAGGCTAAATATGCCAGCATACCAATAATTAAACCTGTAGCGGAAGTTATTAATTTTATATACATAGCATCCGCTATTTGACTAATGGATGGGTTACTAATAGTTGCAAATTCTTTTAACAAAATAACTAGCCCAATGATAGTACCAACAAAACCAAACAATGGCGCAATACGAGAAATAACAGCCAAAATATTAATGTTCTTTTCCATTTTATATAACTCTAGCTTACCAACATTATCCATACTTTTTTCAATGGCATCAATGGGTTTTCCTATACGTTGCATCCCCTTATCTATCATACGAGCTAGGGGATTATCTTTGTTTTTAGCAAGGCTACGTGCAGATGATACATTGCCCCCAGTTATTTGGTCTCTTATAATGCTCATAAAATTTTCATCTGGCTTGCTTGCTTTTCTTATTACCAATAAGCGCTCTATAAAAACATATAC
>JANXOQ010000283.1 GCA_025357775.1 Ferruginibacter sp.
GTGAAAGATAACTTACAGTTAAAGCAATAAACAAAGCAATAAGCATTCCTTTTAGTGTAAGCATTAAACTACTAAAAAAGTTATCCCAAAAACTACCTGTTTGTATTATTTCTAAAACTTTGGTTCCAATTTTTGAAGGCGCAGGTATAAGACCTGTGCCTAACCATTGCCACACAATTAATGCTAACACTGCTTGTACAACTATAAGTATAAGCATGTTTGTTTTACTAATAATGGCAAATGGCTCAAAGAGGGTTTTTAATTGTTTCATATTTTTTAAAGTATTGTAATGTCAGCCTGATTTTGTGGAAGCAGATGTAATTAAAAAATATTCTTTTTAATTAATACTTTCTCAACATTTTCAGGCTGACACATTTATTCTAAATCATTATTGCCCTAACACAATCTCCACTCTTCTATTTTGTGCTTTACCTTCTATAGTAGTGTTGTCTGCTACAGGTTTGCTACTTCCCATCCCCTTACTTTCCATACGAGCATTTGTAATGCCTTTTGTTGCTAAATATGCTTTTACACTATTGGCTCTTTGTTCAGATAAGGTTTGGTTTGCTGCATCATTACCCGAATTATCTGTATGCCCATACACACCTACTTTTAAGTTTTCTGCAACAACGGTACTTTTTAAAATTTCATCTAGCACTGCATAAGATGCAGATTTAATTGTTGCACTTCCTGTTTCAAATTGTATTTGAAAAGATTTTGAAGAAACTTTATCTGTAATAGTTGGTGCATAAGTAACTGCAATTGTTTTTCCTTCCATCAATTCTGGGTGGTTAGAAATTACAGAAAGCATGTAAGACTTGTCTACCATTTTTGAATAGTCAGGATATTTTGCCATGTACTCCGGATACATTTTTGATAAAATATCGCCAAAGGTTGTGTACACAATTTTATATCTATCTAATTTATCATTACCCAAACCAAACATTGTTGCAGCATCTGGCAAGTTAAAAGCCATACTACCGCCAAGTTCTACGTCATTACCTTGAATATCTTTTTCAGTTACGCCATCATAATATTTCATCCAATATGCACCATCTTCTTCATTATATACTTTTGCACTTACATCTGCAGCAAATTTTTTCGCATCAGTATAGCTACGAACTTGGTCGCCACTTTGTGCTAGTGCCATTATTAAATTTTCTATATCCGTACGATGGTCGTTTGCAAACTTGCGAATGGTAATCGTAATATTTGGCATTTGTGTAGAGTATTGTTTGGTAGAAGCAATGTTTACCAACCCACCTTTTTTCTTTGCTACGTTTACATCGCCTGGTGTCCATGTAGCTACAGCATCAGTACCTACCGTTGTATCGCTGCTCAATTTTTTTCCACCTACCACAAAAGCACGTTTTTCTTTATAGCCAGTTATGTATTTATTAGCAGCATCTAAAAAGTCGCTTGCAGATATTAGGTTTATCGCATCTCTATCAAAAGTAGTTTCATCTGGGTTTACTTTAAGCCCATTATCACCTGCCCATTTTAGTAAGATATTCATATCACCATCTCTTAAATAACAAGCTACCGTTTTACCAATAGCACTTCTTGGGTTGGTCTTCCAACTTTGCGGCGCCATCAATTTATCTTCACCATAGCTTTTGCCCATAGCATAAAAAGCTACTGGTTGGTACTCTGGACCAAGTGGTTCTAATTCTTTAGAAAGACCTGCAAAAAATGCTGGCATACCATCACCCATATAAGAAGCAAATACGCCTTCTGCATTAGGGTTGTTTTTATAATCTTGCGCAAACTTTACAATATCTGCTATAGATTTATTACAGTCATCTTGTCGTACAATATTAATTTGCATCTTAGCTTTATCTATCATAGAGCCTTTGGTAGTAAGGGCTCCACCATTTGCATACATCAATGGAAACTGTGAGTTCCATGCCATTACTTCCCATCTTATTTTTGTACCACCATTAGCACTTGGCTCTTCACTCGGCAATGGAATTTTTACACCTGCACTACCTTGTAGCGATGCTTGGGGTTCATCTGGCAAAACTACTTTACCTATTTCTGTTGATGTTTTTGCTTCCTTTGGTCGTTTATCCCACCAAAATGTTTTAACGGCAAATAACCCTCCTAATAATAATATTATTCCTACAACCTTTCCGGATGTTTTTACTTTTACTGACATTGTATTTTATTTTGGTTAGTTTAATAAATCGTTGTAATCACTATTTACTTTGCCTGGCACATTTGGAGTATTTGTAGTTTGCCATAGCTGTGTGTTTAATTTCAATTCGCTATCAGAGTCGTACGCCTCTAGCATTTTTAAGCCTTCTACTTCAAAGGTTGCGTTATCTAAATCTATGCTTCGCATAAAATCAGTAGAGTAGCTTATTGCTTTTTTCATACTTGCTAGTTTGCCTGCAATATCATCTTTCAAATATTCCATACTCTGCTCCACCATCAATTTTTTTTCAGGGTCACCTTTAAAAATTCTCATTGCAGAGTTTAATGCTTGGTTGCCACTAGTAACAGATTTGTACAAATCTTTTTTAAGTTCCAATTCATTTTTTGCATCTTCAATTAAGTAACCACTATTCTTATGTACTTTGGTAAGATAGTCACCAATTTTTGCCAAGCTATCTCTTATAGGAGCAAGTTGTTTTAAATACTCATTTATACGAGCCACTTGCCTTGTGGCATTCCCAAGCTCTGGCATCATATTGTTGTCCTTAGCAGCTTTTGCTTTTGCAAGCATGTTGTTCATTTCTTTCTCTTTCTCATTTAGCTTAAGGTCAATTTTTTCTTTTTGCCCATCTACATCTATACTTTGGTTATACAAGGTTTCTCTTTGCTTTTCCATATCACCAATATAATCTTCGGCTATAATAAAAGGGTCAAGCTCTATTACAAAACCAACCAATTTTTTCATCATTATTTCATACAAATAAAACAAGCTCATCCTCAATTTTCGATGTGTAACACAGTATAAAAATACACCCAAGCATACCAAGGCAATACCAAAGTTTAAAGTATTCCAAACAATTGTAGTGAGAATGGGCACTACAAAATAAGCAATAACGCCTAGTAGTCCTAAGCCAATAAATATACCCGCTTTACCACCTGGTCTTTCCCAATAAGATTTTAATTTATCCTGAGCATTTGTAGCTACAGGGAACATGTTTGTTTCCATAATTTATTTTTATAAAGATGTTTTAATTTTTTGAATATCGCTTGTTAGCTTTGCAAGCATGGCACCACAAGCAAGATTGTATCCATTTGTATTGTTGTTTATTTTTGCTTCTTCATCTATTGTTTCTTTTTTAAGCGATGTTATTTTTTGAGTATTTTCATTTATTTCTGCTGTAAGTTTTTGTATTAATTCAGCATTTTGTTTATTCTTATCTTCTAGAGAAGTAATAGCATTTTTTCTCCCTTCTATTTCTCCCAATACTTTAGAACTTACAGCGTTTGTAAATTCTATTTTATCTTTTTCTACAACTTCTAAATATTTTTCTGCACTACTTACCAGCGTTTCTTTTGTAAGCCCTTGTACTTTTAAGGTAGAAAAAACAGCATTCATTCTTACTGCTTCATCAGGCACGGCAACTTCTAAAGTTTCCATCATTTTCCAAAACTCATAGTAGTCTGGCCCAGGTAGATTTACATTATCAAATAAAACCTCAAAGTGTTTTTCAAATTTATCAATAACACCTTGGCTTAATGTAGCTCTATTAACAATTGCATTTGCAGGCAAATTACTATTGACTACTGAAAATATTTGTGTAGCTTTTTGCTTTACTTGTATGGGTAATCCATCTTCGCTCCAAGATGAATTTTGGTTGCTCGCCTTCGGTTCTTCGTCTTCAAATTCTACGAAAAGCCCAAGTGCCTTTTTAAATATAGACATAGTTAAATTAATTTACTTTTTTAAAATATAAATAATAATGTAGTTTGAGGTTGAAAATAATGAATTATCTACAACAATGCTGTGTAAACGAAAATAAAAATTATAAAAAAATATTTGATCTATGCGCAAGACGGTGGCGAAGTATTAAAATTTGTAAGAATGAAATCACATAAAAACAATATTACATTCTTGCTGTTGTAGTACATTTTGGTTGATGTTGATAAGCAAATATTGTTAAAATTTTAGCAATAGTTGAAGTTATTATGACAAGTGGTATTTAAATAAAAAATTATGGATATTACTCAAAAAAAAATAGTGACAATCGGTAATAAATTTTTCGAACATTTTAAACTTCAAACTTCATAGATAAACACTTTTATTAAAATATGTTTACAAAAAAAATGCAAAGCGAAATTTATCTGCAATGTGCGTTAGGAGTCATATAATAATTGTATCGTATAGCTATATATTTAAAAGCCGTACAGCCTTTTCCAATATAAATTTGTAATTATTTGGCTTTCGAACTATCAAATAAGCCTCTTGCAAATAAATTATATTGTTTATCTTTTTTACAACAAGAAATAAATTATGGTAATATAAAAGCTATTAATATATTTTTCTTCTGTTTATTTTTTAATTGTAAAATCTATATTTCTCTTTTGTTGCAAAAAAGCAATAAAAAAAGCCCGAACTTAATCGGGCTAAAATCCTATGTCTAATATCTAAAGTCTATACATCAATCTTAGCATACTTTGCATGGCTCTCTATAAATTCTCTACGTGGTGGTACTTCATCGCCCATAAGCATTGTAAATACACTATCAGCGGTAAGTAAACTATCAATCGTAACTTGTTTAAGTGTTCTACTTGCAGGATTCATGGTGGTTTCCCACAACTGGTCTGCGTTCATCTCACCAAGTCCTTTGTATCGCTGTATCGTTACACTATCTTCTTTTCCGCTGCCTATTTTTAATGATATTGCTTTGCGTTCTTCATCACCCCAAGCATATTGTTGCTCTTTACCTTTTTTAACCAAGTACAAAGGTGGTTGTGCAATATAAACGTAACCTTGCTCAACCAATTCTTTCATGTATCTAAAAATAAATGTCATTATCAATGTTGCAATGTGGCTTCCATCCACATCGGCATCTGTCATTATAATCAACTTATGATAACGAAGTTTAGAAATATCCAATGCTTTAGCATCTTCCAATGTTCCAATTTTTACACCAAGTGCGGTAAACATATTTCGTATCTCCTCATTGTCGTAAATCTTATGCTCCATTGCTTTTTCCACATTAAGTATCTTACCTCTTAATGGTAGTATTGCCTGAAAACTTCTATCTCTACCTTGTTTCGCAGTTCCACCAGCCGAGTCTCCTTCCACCAAAAATAACTCACAACGTGCAGGGTCTTTATCTGAGCAATCTGCTAGTTTACCTGGTAAACCTCCTCCTACAAGAACAGTTTTACGTTGCACCAATTCTCTTGCACGCTTAGCAGCCGCACGAGCTTGCGCTGCAAGAATAACTTTTTGTATAATCGTTTTGGCATCTTTAGGATTTTCTTCTAAATATGCTTCTAACACTCGGCTCAATGTACTATCTACAATTCCACTCACCTCACTATTTCCTAGCTTACCTTTCGTTTGTCCTTCAAACTGTGGCTCTGGTACTTTTACAGAAATAATTGCAGAAATACCTTCTCTAAAATCATCACCTTCAATGGCAACTTTTGCTTTTTCAAACATGCCATTTTTTTCACCATAACTTTTAAATACACGGGTAATACTTCTTCTAAAACCAGCTACGTGTGTACCACCTTCTATTGTATTTATATTATTTACATAACTAAACAAATGCTCGGAGTAGCCTGCATTGTACGTCATGGCTACCTCAACTACTACATTATTTTTTTCATCGTACCCATCGCAATAAATTACAATAGGTATCAATGGACTGCGACCTGCTTTTTTATCCAAATATTCTACAAACTCTACAATTCCACCTTCACTATAAAAAGTTTTGCTGTACGTTTTACCATCTTCCTCCTCTAAAGATCTAAGGTCGTTTAATTCAATTTTAATCTTTTTGTTTAAGAAGGCTAGTTCACGCATACGCCCTTCTAATATTTCCCGCTTGTAAATGGTGGTATTGAAGATAGTTTTATCTGGCCAAAAATGCACATGCGTACCTGTATGTGTACTTGTACCAATTTCTTTTACACTGTACTGTGGTACGCCTATGCAGTATTCTTGTTGAAACTTTTTATTTTCTCTATCTACCGTCACCACTAGCTTTGTACTAAGTGCATTTACACAACTTACACCCACACCATGCAAACCGCCAGATACTTTGTAAGTGTCTTTGTCAAACTTACCACCAGCATGCAATACAGTCATTACAATTTCAAGAGCAGATTTACCCTCTTTTGTGTTGATACCTGTAGGAATACCACGGCCATCATCTTGTACAGAAATAGAGTTATCCTCGTGTATGGTAACAGTAATATTTTTACAATGACCAGCAAGCGCTTCATCTATTGAATTATCTACCACTTCATAAACGAGGTGATGCAGCCCTTTTTCACCAGTATCGCCAATATACATACTTGGGCGAAGGCGTACTGCTTCTAAACCTTCTAAAACAGTGATATTGTCCGCCCCATAATTATCTGTAGCAGGTACTTTTAAATTATCAATTTCTGTAGCCATAATAGTGTAATAATCTTTAAAAACTGGATGTATGCGAAGTTAAGGTTTTTGGGTTTTTTTTTAGTATAAATACGTGGGTATTTTAAACCTTTTACCCACATATTATAGCATGTAAATATTACTATTTTTTTACATAAAATAAATTTATAAAAGCATCCTTTATATTTGCTGTAATACACTAACTTTTTATGAAACTTTATTGCTTTGTTTTATTGCTATTTTGCGCAAATGTGTCTAAAGGACAAGCAAAAGGTTTTGATGTAATTAAAATTGGGTTGCCTCCTACTTTATCTTATTACGACAACCAGTTTTCAGGAATGTTTTTAAAAGATGAGAAGCTTTTTCTACTATCAGAAAGTAGGCTACAAGACAGTGCAAATGCTACCATCTTTGTACTTAAAATTGCAGATATAAATCGTAAAATAATAGATACTAATTATAGAATGCATTTTGAAAATTACCCAATTAAAAATTTAGATTTACTTAGAGAAAAAATGGAAGCGATTGGAGATGTATATGAAGGCTTGGAGGCGATATTTATGGAAGGTGATAACGTTTATTTGTCTGTAGAAACTTCTACCCCATCTAAAAATTGTTATTTATTAAGAGGCAATTTATATGACAATGCTGTCTTTTTAGACTTAGCCTTTTTACTACCCATGCCTAAGCCTACTACTGCAAATGGCAGTCACATTTACAATGCAGGTTTTGAATGTTTAACAATGATAGATTTGACTTTAATAGGGCTTTACGAGTACAATTATTTTGCTGGGAATAACAATGCTGCAATAGCAATTACGCCACAAAGCTATACAACCGCTCTATATCAAAAAGCAAGTATGCAGCCACTGCCTTTTCGAATTACAGATATTACAAAAACAAGCAAAAATACTTTTACTGCTATAAATTATTTTTACAAAGGTGAAGGAAAAGATTCTGTATATAGAGTACCGATAACAGACGTAATAAATGACCAGCTTATAAGAGACTCTAATGGTTATAAAAGCTATTGCAGGCTAATAAAATTGAAATATAAAAACTATAAATTTTCATGGGAGCCATTGTGGGAGTTTCCAACAGAATACATGGCTTACAATTGGGAATGTATTGCTGAGCATAATGGTGGCTATTTTGTATTGAATGATAAATACACACCTAGTAAACCTTACAAATCTGTTTTGCTTTATTTATTGCCAAAAAAATAATTAAAAAATTGATTTAATCTGGTATTGTAGTATACCAATCTTATTTGTTGGGCGTTATCTTGCAGACACACGTTAATTAAAAAATGGAATTTTACTTATTAATATTTCTTTTACTAATTCTATTTATAGTAGGAATTGTTTTTTGGTTAATAAAGATTTTAAAATTTTACAGACAAAAACGAACCAAAATTGCAGTAATAAACTCCATGATTTTGGGACTGCTAACGTTGATAATATGTTGGGAGGCAAGAATAATTCCATTATCACCAGATTGGGATTTTAGAAATAAAACAAAGGATTTGACAGGTCATCAATTTTGGTCTTGGAATGATTACAGATATGATGAAATGGGAATAAGAGGCGAAGGGTTTACATTTGAAATCTATCAACTAAATGAAGAAACAGCAAAGTATTTCATTAATCCAGATAAAGACTTTTTTGAAAAATTTCCAAACGAAATATTTGCGACAACAAAATGGAAAAAAACACCCTTACAGGACACAGTGCTTTTAAATTTTGTTACACCGAAATATGGAAATTGGTCAAAGAGTTTACAGAATGAAATTAAAGAAAAGCAAATTATAGTACGACAGGTTGCAAACGACAAGGGTTCTTATTATGCGGTTAGACAATCTCATGGCACTGATTTGTATTTAATTTCACCGAGACGAAAAATTATAATTTACATCAACCATAACATGTAGAAAAATGGAAGCCTAACATGGGATTCTGCAATAGTTTGGGCATAACGTTCGTGCAATTAGCAGTAGAAGACATCTTAGCTTTAATCCGAATAAGTACCAAACATTTTTTGCTACATTTCCTCATTTTTATATCATTACCCAGCAGCAGTTCTGGGCAGACAATTGGTCAATTCAGAACCATCGCAAAGACCCTATTCACTCTCTACCTTAGTTTTGTACATCACATACCAATCTAGTTTATCAACATCGGTCATAAAAATACACTTTTTAAAAAATTAAATTAATCTAAACTGCATTATTGTAAAATTTATTTTAGTCCACCATATTTTATGAAAAAGAATATGATAAAACTTGGCGTACAGTTCGTGGTACAGTTACCAAAGTTTAGGGAAAATCTTATGCTGTAAAATTTTAAAAAATATTATCTAAAAACTGTCAAAAATATCTTCTTACGGTGCCAGCGAAATCCTTATTTGTACACCTGCTCTCGTATTGGTAGTAGGTGCGCTAGATGATATGTATGGAATTACTTTTCTTCTATCGTAATAAAATTTTAAATTAATTCTATTGTTCAATACATAATCTATTGTTGGGTTTATATGTATTTCTTTACTGCCACCAGTAGCAAGGTTAAGTTCTTGGTCTAGTCTGCTATTAGCGGTTACATTATCCCTTACACCAAATATTAGGTTAAAAGCCATTTCAGTTGCTTGTTCTTTTCCACCGCCTAAAAATTTAGGTAATCTTATACCAAAAGGTAAAACACCAGGTTTTTTACTACGATAACGATATCCCATACCCACATTAAACTCTGTACTACGTTGTTCACTAAGCTGATAGTCGTATAAGCTTAGGCTCAACGTACGAGATTTTGAGTAATCAAACTTTGCTTGTAATTGGTTGGTAAATTGCATATCAAAACCAATAAGTGGAGAAAATGATTCCTGTATTGTAACATTGGGTACTAAAAAATATGGTATAAAGGATTTTGATTCATTGTCAAAAAAAGATGGGTACCCATACCTTGATAAATCTTGATAAAGTAAGGCAGAAGTAAATCCATTCATGCTTAAACTACCATTGTAACCATGGCTTACATTAAAGCTATTAAATATCTTATCAAGCCCTTTTACTCTTGGCAATCCGTTATAGTTTAGCGTCCAATTTGGTTTTGGTAAAATGCTACTAAATGGGTTTGATCTTGTGCGTCCATCACTTTGCTTTATCAGCGAAACTTTTTCTGGGTTTTCTCCAGTATAAGCAGCTACAAATGCTGGTATCAATACATCTACAGAATATTTGCCATAGCCATAGTAATACCCATCTGCTTGTAAGCCACCATTTACTTGGCTGTAGGGGTTTTGCTCTCCTAGCCTTTTAGATAAAATAGCTCTATTACTTTGAAAAGTTTTAAAAGTTTCTGAAACTACATTGGGGTCAAATGTACCAAACAATGTATTGAAGGCAATATAACTTACATCAAACCCGCCAGTAGAATATGGTGTAAGGTGGGTAAAGGTTTTATTGCTACCGCCAGATGTATCTATGTATCTAAATGTTTCTGTATAATTTTTACTAAATGTTTTTTTTAAATTTACTGAAATAGTAAAATCTCTTATTGGCTCTATTGTGATTTTGCCTTGTAAGTTTTGGTCAAAATTTTGTTGAAATAAATAGTTAAAATTTTCATCTTTTGTTATCAAACCAGCAGCTGCTTTTCTATTAAGCCAATTACTATCAACTTGTTTCCCCATTACAAAATCAAAGCCTGGTGCCATGCTATTAAAGTTTTGCCCAAGTGCTTGTGTGCTATCTGTATAGCCCGGTAGCCTCGTATTACCGGTTTCAGATATAGAAAAACTTGCTTGCTTTACACTCGTTAATAATTTACCCAAAAATTTTACTGGCATACTTACATAAGGTAATGCAGATTTATCTAAAATTTTTCTTATACGTAATACTCGTTTGCCTTGTTTATTGGTTACACTGTCTTTAATTTTTGTCCAACGATTTTTCCATTTTTCTTTATCTGCTTTGTTTGATGGGGCATCTAGCTGGCGCAAAAATTTAGATTTTGAGTACAGTTTTGTAAAATCCATTTCTAATGTACCTTCACTCTGTTGGTTATTTTCTAATAAATTACCAAGGTTTGCAGCTATTCTACTTGCACCCGTCCAATGATACCCAGCTTGGTATTTTACATTGGCACTCACAAAATCTAACAGCGGTATTTTATTTATAGGCAAAGTATAAGAGAAAGTAGCCATTTGGTTAAACAGCGTATTTCTTCCACCAGCAAATAAATTTCTTAACAATGAATCTCGTTTTTCTTTGGTATCAATTCTTCCAGCAGGCTCATCTACTCGGGAGTTATTAGTAGCTGTATAATTAAATTTAAGCGCTCTTGTAAAATTCCAATCTAAAATATAATCTCTTTGAAACACCATGTATTTATCATACGTTTCTGGGGTTTGATATTTATCTCCACCAAGGCTACGTGGTTTTATTACACCAAACTGCCTTGTTATATCTGCTCTAAAAGTAAGCTGTGATGGTATTACATTTATGTTAAAATCTTTGACAATATCAAACCATTTCGTTTTGCTTTTTTTAAATAAGTTTTTAAATGGAGAAAAGTATTTTGGCTGAGGTGTAAAATTGTAACCTATAGCTGCTCTATGTTTAGTTACATCATTATATTCTATCAAGGGGCTATACTTACTTATTTTTAAGTAAGAGTAGCTAAAGTCAAGGTTAGAAATATCATATATTTTTGCTTTTTTTGTACTGGTTCTATTTTTTCTAATATTGGTAAAATTAATGTTGGTGGTAGAGGCAAATTCTACCGCAGTTTTACGGATGGAATCTACTTGGTTAGATGGGACAGCATTAAGTTTATCTTTTAATTTAATATCCTTATCGTAAGGGTCGTACTTTGGCGAACTTACTTGCTGAGAATAACTAGCGTCTACAGGTATTTGTATACCAACTTTTTTTGGAAGCAACTTGCCTAAGTCCAATCTTGCAGCTATGTCAAATTGATAAGCATCGTCTAAGGCACGCTCTGCCACTCTTTGCTCTAGCGTACCAAAACCTTGAGTATGCATATTGCCAGATAATGATAATGTTCCTAAATCTGCTAGCGTAAAATCTACTCTTCCTAGTGCAGCAAAACCGCCTTTTTCATCTATAGAAGAAAGCCTCAATTCATTTACCCACATTTCTCCACATGCGGGTGATGTTGAATTTGTGTTTTCCACACTTATAAGCATTCCCTTTATTTCACCAAGGTTAGGGTTACCCATAACAGAATAAATTTGCCCTGATGCTTGTAATTCTCTAAATATTTGATTTGCGGGAGTGCTAGATAAATTTCTAGATTGTTTTATTCTTGTTAAATCTCCAAGGTCTAAGTCAAGTGCATTTTTAGGTTTCCATAATGCTGTATCATACACTTCGGCATTGCCTAGTAAATTACTTGCACTTTGCAATGTGTTATACAATGGTATTCTTATTTCATAATAATTATTTACAAAATCCGTACCTAGTCTAATTATTGCTGTAAGATCTTTATTTTTTAGATTAGTTGTTTTTTTTATTTCCTCCGAGTGTAAATACATTGCCAACTTTTTGTATTGTCTCAAATCCTTATTGGAAAATGTTTGAAAAACACCTTTAGCATCATTTTTTGCAAGGTTACAAAACTGCAGTGTCATTGATTGCTCATTTTGTAATAAGGTAACTCCATTATTGCTCTGTGTTTGCTGACGTTGTACCGCAAGTGGTGTGCGGTATGGTAAAGGGCTTTTGGTATCATTTTCTTCTATATTTACTGCACCTATATTAAATTCAGTACTTGTTCCTAATACCGAGTTGCCTGAGCTATCTATTTTATATTTAAATTTTCTCCAAATGTTTCTTGCAAGCTGCAATGCGCCAAATCTTACTACAGCGGTATCATTAAAACCAGTCATATACATTCTCATAAATCGTATAGATTTAAAATCAGGTATTTGACCAACTTTGCTTGCAAAACTATTAATAGGGATTCTAAACTGATACCAAATTTCACTTCTTGTAGTACCGTTTGGTAATACAACAGATATTGCTTTTTTATCAATAATATAATTTGTACCTGGTTGCATTTCTATAGAGTTCGGTTTCTCTAATTTTAATACATATTGAAAGTACTCTTCCGTTTGGTTTAATGTATTGTCTCTATTATTATCTTCAGCATCTGGGTACAAGGTAGCAGCAGATGTAAACTGACCACCATTATCTATTGGTGAGTTGCCTTCAGGATTATTAAAGTTTTTATAACGGGTTAGTATACCATCTGTAGGTACAAAACTATTGTTTCTAAAGTTCTTGTAATCGTCACTAGCAGGATCTTGCAGGGCTTTTGTGTAAGCTTGGGAGCTAGCACCATACAAGTTTTTAATATTATTTAAGTATGCTACATCTAGTCTTTGTTCAGCAGTATCACTTAAACCATCAAAACCTACATCTTGATATTTTCTATCATCTGCATTATTGGTAAATGCATTTGTTATTTGATTAGGATTACTAGGCACTTTACCCCATATTGAATTTATGGTAGGCGCAGGTGCAGTAGGGGTAGGCAATCCATTTTCATAAAAACGATTGCCATCTTTAAGCACGTCTTCAGATATGCTACCAAGGTTTATAATTAGTCTTCCTGTATCTGTAGAATTAGGGTTTAGTACATATGGGTCTTGCACCCAACCCTCTATAAATTCAATATTAGCAGTTTCAAAATCTGTTTGGTCTAAGCCTCTTTGCAAGCCACCCCATCTTTTACTTGGTTGTTTTAAGTTGCCATTTTGCTCAATATTTACATCATCAAAATTATAAGGCCCTTTTTCTTTAGGGTAAAAAGCAAGGTCAAAAGTTTGCAATAAACTTTCGCCAAAACCAGTTGTACGTTGTGGAAAAATTTCTTTTTGATATACAGGTCTTACCCGAGGGTCGCTAAGTAAGTTGGCATCGGTAATAGGGTTGGTATTGGCTTTATACTGCTGTAGTACTTGCTCTATTTGATACCATGCTATTTTTGCACGGTTTTTACCATACTCTAAAGTGCTCACATTAGCACTAGGAAACTCCTGCGGAGTTGAAGATAGACCCCAAGCGGTTGAAGGAAAACGTAAATCAATGTTAGATTTACTGCCTTCAAAATCATCTATAAAAACAGCACCACTAGCACCAGCACCAATTTGGCTTGCATGCCCAGGGTCTAAAAATGCTCCTTCAAAATATGCGTTTACGCTTGATGGGGCTTTAGTACTGTAAAACGGTAATTTATCAAGCAATTTTGATAGCCTTGGTAAATCTTTTCTGTAATTTAAATCCAAACCATACATCGTATTTTTTATTGGATCTTCCCCAATACCTACTTTTGTAAAAAAAGGACGCTCACTTAACCTTACAAACGTAGCTCCTAAAGAAAGTTGTTCTTTAGCAGTATTTTTTGCCATATAATCTAACCTAATTGCTTTAAATGCTCTTTGTTGTAATGCAAAGCCAGCATTACTCTCAGAGTTTACTTGTATAGGTAAGCCAGCATTTGTAATGGACGGATTTATTATTTTTATAGTGCCAAGGTCATAGTTAATGTCATAATCCAACCCTTCTTGTAGCAGGCGCCCACCAGCAGTTACTTGCACAGAACCCCTTGGTACATTAAACCCAATGCTTATATCTCCACCACCCGTTGTTTTTGCCGAGCCCCTTAATATAAATCTGTTTAAATTGGGGAACTGCTGTGCCACAGCTTTTATAGAATCGTACAATGGATAAAATAAACTATCCTTTGAATTGCTAGCAATAGGATTTATAAAAACTTGCCCTGCTATATCTATCCCAAATGGGTACAATACTGGAAACATAACCCTGCTATATTGTGAGTTTACAGTAAAACTATCTATGTAATCAAAAACACCATCAGGCTGTGGGTCTCCTTGGTTATTTAATCTATCAAGGTTTATAAGTGAAAGTATTGGTGTCCCTTGATTTTTATCTCCAAAAGGCATATATCTTTTTGCCCCTAAGCCTGGCTGCTCATACAACACATCTAGTTTAAAATCTTCTTTAGATAATGAGCCATTACCCACTGAGTAAATATTTTTCATCATCAATTTCCAAATAGGAAGATTTACCCTTTGTGAGGTAGCTTTTAATAATTTCAAAAACAATACTTTTTGAGAAGCTGTGGTTGTTTCTGGTGATACATCTTCAGAAAATTCTCCTACTTGGTATATTTTACCTCTATAAGAATATTGGTATGCTACACCTAATACCTCATCTGTTTGCAATGGCGAACTAAGCGATAATGTACCTAATTGTCTGTTAAAAACATATGAACTAGGATCAAGCTTTCTTGCAGATATTTTTTCAAAATCTTGTACTGGTTTTAGCCCTAAAACCTGAGAAAGTTTATCATAAATACTAGCTGGATTTCTAAAATCAGAAATCACCTTTATTTTGTTTAATAAATCGTTGGTATTGTTACTTGGTATTGCCAATGGTGATAATACATTTATTGAAGACAAAAATGGATTGCGTTCTCCTAAATCCATTAACCCAACTACGTCTCTAACTTCTAGGTTTACACCATTTCTATTAGTAACCCATACCTGTAGCTTTAAAATTTGCACTGGCGTATTAATAGCTGGTGCAGTTTTCATTGTAGCGTTATATGTATTTTCAAAATATTGGCCTAGCAAAAAGTGCCTATTTTCCTCGTACTCATCTCCTTTTATTTCAAAAACCTGTGCGGATGAATTTCCTTGAAGCGCTACACTTTGCCTTTGCGACCTATTATTTGCTAAAATAGCTGTTACAAATAATTTGCCAAATTGCAACTGTGTTTTTAAACCAAATAATTGTTGTGCGCCAGGTATTAAAGTGCCTTTGGAAGCAAAATTTACTGTACCAGCTTCAAATCTTTTTACGATATCATCATCCTTGCCTGCGTAATCAAGTTTTAATTGATTGTCTAAATTAAAATTGGCAAGCGTATTATAATTAATAGGAAATTTTAGTTTATCACCAATGCTGGCATTTACATTTAGTTGTGCATTAATATTAAAATCTAGCCCTCCATTATTTCTTGCACGTTCTGGCAAAGTAGGATTATCTATTTTTTGCCCTTGGTAGCCAGCTGTAATATCTACACTTCCTTGAGGTGTAATACTTACTGCCCCAGTGCCAAAAAGTCTGTTAAATAAATTATCAGTAAGTTTTAGGTTAGGTTTAATTAGTTTGCCTCTATTAAGCAAGCTTGTTGTATTAGCTCTCTTTTTAAAATATGCTAATTCTGCTTGTTTGTTGCGCAAAGCCCAAAATTCATTAAAGTTATATGTAGTAGGTGTTTTATAATATTTATTTCCAATTTTTTCATAAATAGTATACGTTTTTGTAACAGCGTTATACACTACAGAATCTTTAATATTTACAGGGTTTTTTAAATAAAATGTACCCTTATTTGTGGAAGAAACTGCATCGCCACGTGTATCATTTATTGGGTATTTTATGGCAGGTGGTGGGGTATCTACCACACTTATTTTATTGTAGTTTGTAGTTGCTTGCATACCTATGTTGCCATAACTTATTGTCATAGACAACAATATTGGCGCACAAAAGCACACAAATATTATAGGAATTATTTTTCTAATAAGCAGCATTAAGATAATTAAGTTAACGTAAATCTAGTCTCAAATTGCTTTAAGGGCTTTTTTTATCAGTTCTTCAAGTTTAGTTATGTTAGGCTCGGAAGTAATTATTTTTTTTACAGAAAGCTCTGCTTGTTTTTGAGCTATACCCAAAGCAAACAATGCATTTACTGCATCTCTTTCTATGCTTATGACACCCTTATCCCATGATTGGCTGCCTGCTTCCGTTTTATTTCCTACCTTATCTTTTAACTCAAGCACCAAGCGTTCCGCCGTTTTTTTTCCAATTCCCTTCACACTTTCTATAAGCCTCACATTGTTTGTAGCTACCGCCATAGATACTTCATCAGGCTTTAAACTACTTAGCATCATACGTGCTGTAGAAGCTCCCACACCAGATACACTTATAAGCAACACAAACATTTCTTTCTCTTCTTTTTCAAAAAAACCATATAAAGTATGTGCATCTTCTTTTACTTGATGATAAGTAAATAACTTTCCCTCATCCAACGATTGTATAGCAGTAAAAGTGTTTAAAGATATGTTAACTTCAAACCCAATACCATTTATATCTACATAAACCTGAGCAGGGCTTTTATAAGTAAATTTTCCTCTTAGGTAAGCATACATAACTGCAGTATCAATTTAATATAGCGAAAATACGGCATTTCTTTTATATGGCTTAAAATTGTACGTATAAAAGTAGTGAACCTTTTGCTAGATATACAAGGTAGAAATCGTAAAGAAAATGTTAAAAATTGTAAAACTGAAAAACTGATGATTTTGACATCAGTTTTAAGAAATTATTATTAAAAAGTAAATATTATGTTGTTTTGCAGCGGTCTTTTTATGGTTTAGGGGAGGAATAGTAAGATATTTTGGGCTAGCAAAAATCGATTCGCTAAATATAACAAACGCTAAAGCTCACAATTTATACACAGCTCTTTGTACATCTCTGCAAAAAATCTTTAAAACCAATAAAACAGGCAGTATAAAACTGGAAAATGAGCATTTAAACTATAAGATTTTTATTAAAATTAGTAGGTCTGTTAGTACAAATACAATTATTAATTACAATACACAGGGTGGTTAATGTTTATTAAACAACGGCAATTGTAGAAAATATAGATATATAAAAAGCTAAAAAAGTGTTTATTGACGCTATATTGAATTACCCTAATGTATTACCTCCAAACGACTAAAGTGAGTGTTTTAAAAATTGGTGTTGGCATAACGACACTTGCAATTCGTACTTATACTTTACGAAATTATTAGTATATATATTTTGGAACACAAGTAGCATTAAAAAATGCTTTTGATTATAATGGCATTAATGCATCGGTACAATATCAGGTTAAAATTAATAAATAAAACTTTAAAATTTATAGGAAAAAACATTACCATGTTTCATAAGATTTACTGCTATATGAATAGGTTTTTATGAAAAACAATTTAAATTTCTTTTATATTTTTTCAATATATAACCTGCTTTTCCCGAGCCTTGTGCAAGCTAAGCGTAGCGGCTACTACAGCATACGAAGGTGCCAATAGCCAGCCTATAAACGGCAACAAATGCATTATGTAAAAAGCAAGCCCATTGCCAATTGCAAGTCCCTTATGATTTCCAATAAGCGCTATACTTTGTGAGGTAGACAATTTATTTCTTTCACTACTGTAATCTAACATAGAAAACCCAAAGTAATAACACTCTACCAACAATGCTACCAATGGAGCTATCATGCCTACTAATGGTACAAAAGAAATTATTAATATACTTACTAAATAAACACTTTGCCACAGTAAATTTCTTGTTGCTATTCTCATCCCTCGTACAATGTCTTTTAAAAACTGGGGAAATGTAAATGGGAAATCTTTTCCCTTTAAAATACTTTCAGTTTTTTCGCTTAGGTAAGCAAAAACAGGGGAGCCAATAATAAGAAAAACAAACCTAAATAAGGAGAAATAAAAAATAAAAAGTACAATCATAATAATAAAATGCATAAAAATTACCAACCAATTAAGCCAACTTTCTTGCATATAATCTACCCATGTTTTTAACCCAGATTTTTGTTCAATAAAAGCAATTGCAGATAAACTTGTTTTACCAAAAAACCACATTCCTACGACAAACATGACTGTATAAATCATTCCAGGTACTATTATCCATTTCCATAAACGATGTTTGTTTATAAACTTGTGTGCTTCAAAAAATGAT
>JANXOQ010000286.1 GCA_025357775.1 Ferruginibacter sp.
TTATATGGGTGAAAAAGATATTGCTCGGCAAGCACCCAATGTAGCCCGTATGCAAATGCTTGGTGCAAAAGTAGTGCCTGCAAAAAGTGGTAGTAAAACCCTAAAAGACGCTACCAATGAAGCTATTAGAGATTGGATAAACAATCCAATTGATACACATTATATTATTGGAAGTGTTGTGGGGCCGCATCCTTATCCTGATATGGTGGCTCGTTTTCAAAGTGTGATAAGCAAAGAAATAAAGCAACAACTTAAAAAGCAAACAGGTAATGAATTGCCTACACATGTAATTGCCTGCGTGGGTGGGGGCAGCAATGCAGCAGGTGCTTTTTATCATTTTTTAGAAGATAAAAAAGTAAAAATAATAGCGGTAGAAGCAGCAGGCTGTGGTGTATATAGTGGTATGAGTGCAGCTACAACAGCATTGGGCACAACAGGTATTTTACATGGTAGTAAAAGTTTACTCATGCAAACAACAGATGGGCAGGTAGTGGAGCCACACAGTATTTCAGCAGGATTGGATTACCCTGGCATTGGCCCTATGCACGCAAACTTATATGCAAGCAAGCGTGCAAGTTTTGTAAGTGTTACAGATGAAGATGCACTGAAAGCGGCATTCCATTTATCAAAAACAGAAGGCATCATTCCTGCATTGGAAACAGCTCACGCCTTTGCCGTGCTAGATGATATTAAATTTAAAAAAACAGATGTAGTGGTAATTAACTTGAGCGGAAGGGGCGATAAAGATTTGAGTACTTACATAAAATATTTATAAATCATTTATGAAAAAGTATTTAAAATTTAGTTTAGGTTTTATTTTTTTGATAATCTTTATTTCTTGTAAACAAAAAACAAAATATGGTGATTTTACAATAATAACAGAAGACGATAAGTATGAAGCGCTTGGTGGGGCGTTAAAAATTGATGGACATACATTGCAATTTAAAAATAAAGAAATTGATTGGTCATCTATTGGCTATGCAGGAAGTGAACCAAATATTGAAACTTTTAGATACTTAAATACAGCAAAAAAACAACTTTTTATAGAGGTAGATAATAATTATTATTTACTAACTCCAAATGAAAATAATGTAGATATTAATTTTATTGCAATTTCTTCACAAAGAACAGGACTTTTTGAAAGCAAACCTTATAGTGAAATTTTAAAAAATGGTTTATATTTTCATCAAGCAGGCATGCGTATAAACTTAAAGACTTTTAAAAAAGATAGCTTACTTTTTATACCAGCTGGTAGAGTTTTAGCAATAGATGAAAATGCAAATAAAATTATTTATGTAAATGGGATTTTTGATAATGATACTAACTTAAAAAAAACTTTAGATCAGAATAATGAATACTTAAAAACTGGTCAATATAATTATAATTTAAGTGACGGGAATTATGAAAATATTGATGTTTTAGAATGGGATATTACAAACAAAAGCCAATATAAATATAATTACAGTGATACTACTTTATGGAAAGCATTAGATGAGTTTTACGATAAAAATTCTTACGAAGTTTTGTCCACATCTTTTGATAGTAATTTTGTATTTAATTTTTTCAAGTGGAGTAAAGACAGCCTCGGATCTACACATTTAATTCCAAAAAATGCAAATATTACATTACTAGCTTTAAAAAAATTAGACTCACTTGGTAACGATATTAAAAATTAATTACTTAATAAAATTGTATACCACCTAAATGAATAAACTAATAAATTTATTTACAATAAAAGCAAATAATCTTTTAAACGTTTATTGCACCGCAGGTTTTCCCAAAAAAGAAAGTACCGCAGAGGTATTGCTAGCATTACAAAAAAGTGGTGTTGATACGATAGAAGTAGGAATGCCTTACAGCGACCCTATTGCTGATGGTCCAGTAATTCAAGACAGCAATATGATTGCCATTGCAAATGGGATGACCATAGAATTACTTTTTAAGCAGCTTACAGCAGTAAAAAAAAATATACACGTACCACTTATTTTAATGGGCTACTTAAACCCCGTAATGCAGTATGGCATAGAAAAATTTTGTGCAGATGCAGCAGCAGCAGGTGTAGCAGGGCTTATTTTGCCAGATATGCCCATGTATGAGTATGAACATGTTTACAAAAAATATTTTACTCAGAATAATTTGTCGCTTATATTTCTGATAACGCCACAAACATCTTTGGAAAGAATAAAAAAGGCGGATGGCCTTAGTTCTGGATTTTTATATGCCGTGTCTTCAAATTCTGTTACGGGAAGTACGCTTAGTAACGATGGTCAAAAAGAGTATTTTGAAAAATTAGCATCTATGAATTTGAAAAATCATTTAATGATTGGCTTTGGAATAAATAGCAACAAAACCTTTTTAAATGCTTGCAAATATTCCGCTGGCGCCATTGTTGGTAGTGCATATATAAAAGCCATTGCAAAAGCCAAAAATATAGAAACAGCTACAAAAACTTTTATAAAAACAATACGTTGAAATATTCTCTACTTTATTTTATTTGAATTAACTAAATTGCAATTCTAAAACTTTTTAATGAGACGTTATCTTTTTATTGTAATGATGATTCCTTTATTTGCTAAAGCACAAATAAAAAAAGTAAAATCTTCTGCGAAAATTATATCCAAAAAATCTGTTATTAGTTCTCCTTCTAGTAATGGGTTTATTATAGATTGTAACATTAGTGGCTTAGCGGATAATACCATTATTAAATTAATGAATGGAAACTCTGGAGCAGAGGAGCAAACTACAACTATAAAAAATGGTATATGTAAATTTACTGGTAATGCTTCTACCGCAGATTTTAAAGTTATTGGGGTAAATGGTCAGCCCCCATTTATTACAATTTTTTTGGATAACAGCAACATAAGCGTAATAGCAAAATCAGATGCATTTGATAAGGCTGTTATTACCGGTTCTGCATCTCACAATGATTTTGTAGAATTTACAACAGTTACAAAAAAGTATGAAGATTTAATAAATGGAAAAGGCAAATATTCTCCCACTTTTATAAACGAAGCTGCTAATACAATTGAAAAATTTATTGTAAGTCATACTGGTTCGCTTATATCACCTTTGGCAGTATATCGGCATAACCAAATTACTGGGGATTATGCAAAGCAAGAAGAATTGTTTAATAAACTTTCAGCACCAGTAAAAGCTACGCCAATAGGTGTATATATTGCACAACAAATTTCTAGCAATGCTTCAAATGGTTATGGCAAGCCGCTTGCAGATTTTTCACAAGCTGATACAACTGGAAAAGAAATAAAACTTTCTTCTTTTAAAGGGAAATATGTTTTGATAGATTTTTGGGCAAGCTGGTGTGG
>JANXOQ010000308.1 GCA_025357775.1 Ferruginibacter sp.
AAAAGATAATGTCGTTTTGCAAATTGTTTTTGGTAATATAATCTTTTACTATTGCTTTATAGTAACCACCATTACCAATAACCACTAATGGTATATTTATTTCTTTTTTTAATTGATGCAATGCTTGTATAATCGTTAGTAAATTTTTTCTTTCTATAATAGAACCCACAGTTAAGAAAAATTTATCTGGTAAGTTATACAATTTTTTAATTCTCTGTTTTTCTACGTCGCTTATTTTTTGTTTAAAAATATCGTTACAACTTTGGTAGCATACTTTAATTTTTTCTTCCTCAATTTTATAAAAATCAATAATATCTTTTTTTGTTTGTTCGCTTATTGCAATAATTTTATTTGCTTTGGCACAAGCGTATCTAAATTTTTGCCTATAAATTTTTACATCTATTTTGGAGTATTGATTGGGGTAGCGTTCAAATATTAAATCGTGTATGGTTACTACAGATTTTATTTCAGTTTTATAGATTCCAAAAGGTATTTCGTGGCTTAGTCCGTGGTAAATATCTATTTTGTTTTGCAGTAAATCTTTTTTTACCCAATTGCTACGCCATGCGGCTTTTAAAAATGCAGAAGGAAAAGTATTAGGAGCAATGGGGTGAATATTTTTAAAATCATTTGCATTAAATGAATTAGTGATTTTTGGTGCAAATAAATAGTACTCATTTTCTGCAAAATATTTTGCAAGCGATGTTATCAGCGTTCGGCTGTAATGCCCAAGCCCGGTAGTATTTTGATAAACTCTTTTTGCATCAAAGCCAATATTCATTTTTTATTATTTGTATGCAAAATAAGTAATCGTTTTTATATAGATTGTTTATATGTTGTATTATAAAAATCATTTCCCTAAAAACTTATTATGCCTTTATTTACGAGAGTGGCAACACTTCAATTTATTGTAAGTTCATCAAATTTTCTAAGACTAAAAGTCCCCCTTGGGGGATTTAGGGGGGGCACTATTGCATAATAAAAGCTAAATAGATAGCTAAAGATGAAATGTGCGACGCCACAAATGTTCAGCATTGCTGCTTCTTTGCTTACTAACAAATACAAAATAAAAATGAAATTTTTTATTTTGTATTTTCGTTAAAATAAAATTAAAATAATGCAAGAAATAATAGAAGCTGCTTTTGCAAACCGTGAGCTTTTAAAAGATGAAAAATATAAAGATGCAATACGAAATGTAATAGAGCAAGTAGATAAAGGAATTCTTCGTACCGCAGAGCCAGCGGGAGATGCATGGAAAGTAAATGAATGGGTAAAACAAGCGATATTGATGTATTTTGGTATTCAACAAATGGAAACTTATGTGCTGCCGCCATTTGAATTTTATGATAAAATGAAATTGAAAAGCGATTATAAAAGTTTGGGTGTACGTGCCGTACCACATGCGGTGGCAAGGTATGGTGCATACTTAGCAAAAAATGTAGTGCTAATGCCATCGTACGTAAACATAGGTGCGTATGTAGATGAAGGTACAATGGTAGATACATGGGCAACTGTGGGTAGTTGTGCGCAGATAGGCAAAAACGTACACCTTAGTGGTGGCGTGGGTATTGGCGGTGTGCTAGAGCCATTGCAAGCAAGCCCCGTAATTATAGAAGATGGTTGTTTTATTGGTAGCCGATGCATAGTTGTAGAAGGTGTACGTGTGCAAAAAGAAGCTGTGCTAGGTGCCAATGTAGTACTTACTCAAAGTACAAAAATAATAGATGTTACCGGAGATACACCAATAGAAACCAAAGGGCTCGTACCAGAAAGAAGCGTGGTTATTCCTGGTAGTTATACAAAAAAATTTCCTGCTGGTGAGTATAATGTACCATGTGCATTAATTATCGGTAAACGAAAGCCTAGTACGGATTTAAAGACGAGTTTAAACGATGTGCTGAGAGATTTTAATGTGGCGGTTTAGGTATTAATTGGGTAAAGTGCTAATTGGCTTAACATTTTATTATATCTGAAGAAAAAACTTAACTTTGAGCTATAAAAAATTCAAAATGCCTGTTACTACAATTGAAATAAAAGAAGAAGTTGATAATCAAAAAATATTGATTCCAAATACTATGCGTATAGATGATGATAAGGTTTATCTGAAAAAAATGGGAAACACTATTTATATTATTCCTTACCATAACCCATGGCAAAATTTGATTGAATCCACAGAGTCTTTTACTAATGATTTTATGGAGAATCGTAATCAAATCGATACCCAAACAAGAGAACCATTTGACTAATGAAATACCTTCTTGACACAAATATTTGCATTTATATTATAAAAAATATACCAAAACAGGTTTTTGATAAATTCCTTTCTCTAGAATTTGGTTCCGTTGGTATATCTTCTATAACTTTAGCTGAACTCAATTTTGGTGTTGAAAAAAGTATAAATATTGAAAAAAATAAAGAGGCTTTAATTAAATTTTTAACTCCAATAGAAATTATAGATTTTAATTTTGGAGCTGCTGATGAGTATGGTAAAATTTAATTAAAGCCTCTTTATTTTTTTCAATATTTATACTTTTTTCAACACCAAAATTGAGTTCAGCTAAAGTTATAGAAGATATAC
>JANXOQ010000367.1 GCA_025357775.1 Ferruginibacter sp.
TTAATTTATTGGGCAAATGATGTGTACAAGCTTAGCTGGGCTAATAAAACCTTGCTTAAATTTTTTCCTGATAGTATTTACAAAGCGCTCAACATCCCGTTTAGGCTAGCAGAAGGTATGAATTTGCATTTTTACTTTATGTGGTTTTTTACTATTAATGGAGTTGTATATTTTTTTTACTTACTGTTTTCTAAGGAGTATAAATTAATTTTTCCTAACAAGCTTTCTCTAAAAGAAGCATGGCAAGTAATATTGCACGATTTGCATATTAGAAAAGGATTGCCACCTCAGCAAAAATACAATGCAGCACAACGGCTAGCATATACTGGTATTATTTTTTTAGGTTTTGCAGTTGTTATTACTGGCTTGGCGGTTTATAAACCTGCTCAGTTGTACTGGCTATGCGATATGCTAGGTGGCTACGAGTGGGCTAGAATAGAACATTTTACAATTACAATTTTATTTATACTGTTTTTTATAGTGCATATTGTACAAGTAGCCATTGCAGGGTGGAGAAATTTTAGTAGCATCATTACTGGTTTTGAAGTTGTAAAAGAAACTCAATCATCATCTATAAAAGAGAAGGTAGAAAATGAAAAATGAATCCATTTTGGTAAATGATAATTTTGTAAAACGTAAAACAATTTTTTCTTTTGTTGTTTTTATATTATTTTTATGTGTTAGTATTTTTGCTTGGAAAAAATTACAACAACAACCAAAAGTTGATGGAGCATTGACAACTCTTAGAAAAGGATTAGAATTAAATGAATTTATTTTTGCAAACTTTATGTTTAATGATAAACACTTGAGCAAAGTGTATGCTAAAAACTTAGCAGCTGCAAGGGTTCGTGTAAATGGAGATGTTGGTTTAAAAAATAATATTGATACTGCAAATTGGAAATTAAATTTAGTAAAAAGTATTGGCGATACTTTGCAAATAACTTTAGCAGAAATAAAAGCTCTGCCAAAAACAGAAATTACATTCAGTTTTAAATGCATAGAAGGCTGGAGCCAAATAACAAACTGGGGGGGCGTACGATTTAGTGACTTTGTAAATAAATATGGGCTTAGTAAGCAAAGTAAAATGAAGTATGTGGGCATGGAAACACCCGATAGCACGTACTATGTAGGTATAGATATGCCTAGCATGATGCAAGAACAAACAATTCTCTGCTACGAAATGAATGGGCAAGCACTTCCATTGAACCAAGGTTATCCGCTGCGATTAATTATACCTGTAAAATATGGCGTAAAACATCTAAAAAGAATTGGTACATTATTTTTTGCCGATACCAAACCAAGAGATTATTGGTATGAACTTGGGTATGATTATTATTGTGGAATGTAATATTATTGTAGAGTTATTGTATAAAATAAATCTTAGAGTATGAGAAATTTATATGAAACTTGAATTTTATTAATTTGTATTTTTTTATTTAATTGTAAGTCTTCCACAAAAAATCTGCTGATAGTATTTACAGTAGGAACTTACAGAAGCATGTACCTCTTGCTATTCTTACAACTCCTTTGCCCACTAATAAACAAGAAATGAATTAGTTATTCTTCAACAATACTAATTTACTTGAAAGTGTAGACGCTACAAAAGTTATAGATACTCTTTATAAAAAGAAATTAATACAACCTATGATGCTTGTAGCATTTGATGGTATAGAAGAAGATTATGGTTTTTTAACAAAGCTTTCCACACAAAACAAATTGTTTAATTAACCAGTATTTAATTTCAAATCGGTATTAAATAATTTTAATTAGATTTTATAAAATTACTTTTGTATCAAAATTATGTATTTTGAAAAAAATATTGAGTACTCTTATTTTTGAATTATTTGCCTGTTTTGTAATGGCGCAAACTGTTGTAGACACAGAGCCTGCATATAAAAGGTTGCCAAATGTGCCGCCATTTGCAATTACACTTGTAACCGATAGTAGCATTTTTGCCAAAGAAGATTTAAAGAAAAGGAAACAAACACTTATTATTTTATTTAGTCCTGATTGTGGGCATTGTGAACATGCAACAACAGAACTTTTGGCTAAATACGAATCTTTTAAAAATATTCAAATTGTAATGGCAAGCAATATGGATTATGATATGGTAAAAAAGTTTTATGAAAAATATAATATTGCTGCCTATCCAATTATAAAAATGGGAGTAGATAAAAATTATTTTTTGGGTTCATTTTATAAGCTTACCAGTTTTCCAACAATTTTTTTATATAATAAAAAAGGGAAGTATAAAGCTACATTTAACTCTAGTAATACTATAGAAGATATTATAGCTGCATTGTAAAAGTGTGCAATAAAAAGTCAGTTTAAAATAATACAATTTTTACTTTCGAAAGTATTAGTAGAAATAAAAATAATGCATTTAAAAATCAATAATTCTCTTTTAACTAGATTTTGTTAATTATCATAAACTTCTCAAATTTGTACAATGGATACAAACAAAATTATTATTACGATTGACGGTTGGTCATCTTGTGGTAAAAGTACATTAGCAAAGCAATTGGCAAAAGAGTTAAACTATGCATACATTGATAGTGGAGCCATGTACCGTGCAATTACTTTATATTTTTTGCGCAATCACATTGATTGGACAGATAATTTAGAAGTAAAAAATGCATTAAACGAAATTACCTTATCATTTGAACCAAATGCAAAAACTGGCGACTCAGAAATATTTTTGAATGATGAAAATGTGGAGTATCTTATTAGAGATTTAATAATAGCAGATAAAGTAAGTGATATAGCTGCAATAGCTGTAGTGCGTTCGTTTGCAGTAGCACAACAACAATTAATGGGTACAAAAAAAGGGATTGTAATGGATGGTAGAGATATTGGTACAACTGTTTTTCCTACTGCTGAAATAAAATTTTTTATGACAGCCGATATATCTGTAAGAGTAGAACGTAGGTTTAAAGAAATGTTTGAAAAAAATCCTAATGTAATTTTGGAAGAGGTAATGCATAACCTAGAAATGCGAGATTATATAGACTCTCACAGAGAGGTAAGCCCTTTAAAAAAAGCAGAAAATGCTATAGTGCTTGACAACACCAATATAGGTATGGAAGAGCAATTAGAAATTGCTTTAAAATTAGTAAATCAATTTATTGGCTAGTTTTATATTACTTTGGTTAAATATTGTTCTTTTAAAATTGTTAGTTTTTCCACATTGTTTTTTATAGCAGCTATTTTGTTTATTACGGCTTCTACCATTGCATCGGGGCAGCTTGCACCACTGCTTATCAATATTTTTATTCCACTTTTTTTAGATAAAAAATTTACAGTTTCTTTTTCAGTATGAGTATGTAGGTCGAAATGAAAAATAGAATTATCTTCTGTGATTTTATCTGCTCCATTTATAAAATATGTAGGAAGTTTTTCTTCGCATAGCTCTACCAAATGTGAGGTATTGCTGCTATTGTACCCACCTACTACAATGGCAAAATCTGCCTCTTGCTCTAGTAAACCATACAATGCAGATTGGTTATCGAGAGTAGCGTAGCAAAGAGTATCTCTTGTATCAGCAAATCTTTCTGCAATATTGGTATCTAACAATTTATATTTTTCAACCATAATATTTTTTAAATAATCAGCAATTGCTTGTGTATCGCTGGCTAGCATAGTGGTTTGGTTTATTACTCCTATTCTTGCTAAGTCTTTTTTTACATTAAAATTTGTAGAAAATCTATCTTCAAATTCTGTATAAAATTGTTCTGCATCTTTTTCGCCAGTTATATATTTGCCAAGCTCTATTGCTTCTTTCATATCATTTACAATAACGGTAGCCGTATTTTTTGCTGCATGAGAAAAGGTAGCCCGGGTTTCTTCATGCGTAGGTTTGCCATGTACAATTACTGAGTAGTTTTTCTTGGCTATTTGGTCGCCACGGTTCCATACTTTTTCTACAAAGGGGCAAGTAGTATTGTATTTTTCGGTAGAAATGCCTAGTGCTTTTATTTTTTCTTCAATCAATAATGTTGTCCCAAATGCTGGAATGATTACCACATCTTCGGCAGTTAATGATTCAAAAGGAATAAGCATATTGCCTTTTGTATCTTGTAAAAATTGTACACCACGAGCCAATAAATCTGCATTTACTTGTGGGTTGTGTATCATTTCGCTTAGCAGAAAAATACGCTTGTTAGGGTTTTCATCAATCGTTTTAAAAGCAATTTCTATTGCGTTTTCTACCCCATAACAAAATCCAAAATGGCGTGCAAGATAAATTTGTACATCACCCAAATCTAATAGGGTAGAGGTAAAATCTTTCTTCATTTTATCAGCCTCTTTTCTTTTTTCTTTAATGGCAGATATTAAAGAACTTTTATAAGTAAATGGTATTGTAAATTGTTTCATAATAAAAATTGATTACAAAGGTACGTTTTACCGTAAATTGCCAACTTCATTTTGTTATAACATTATATAAAAAATTTAAAATGAGTGATAGTTTTTTTACAACTTCTGCATTTTTAAAAAATGCAAATATGTACGAAGTAAATATTCGACAATATACAACTGAAGGAACTTTCAATGCACTTGCTACACATTTGCCAAGGCTAAAAGATATGGGTGTAGAAATATTGTGGCTAATGCCTATACATCCAATTGGATTATTAAATAGAAAAGGTTCGTTGGGAAGTTATTACTCAGTACAAAACTTTGAAGCTGTAAACCCAGAGTACGGTACGCAAAATGATTTCAAAAACCTGGTGCAAAATATACATGCGCTTGGTATGAAAATAATTATAGATTGGGTAGCCAACCATGCAGCTTGGGACAATGTATGGATAGAAAACAATCCTGATTTTTTTTTAAAAGACGAACAAGGAAATTTTAAAAATGCATTTGATTGGGATGATGTGATACAAATAAACCATGAAAACGAAGGTGAACAAAAAGCAATGATAAATGCTATGAAGCATTGGGTTACCAATTATGACATAGATGGTTTTAGAGCAGACCTTGCACACCTTACCCCACTGCCATTTTGGATAAACGCACGCTTACAATTAGCACCATTTAAAAAAGATTTAGTATGGCTTGCAGAAACTGAAGAACCAAGCTATCACCAAGCATTTGATATTTCTTATACCTGGAAATGGATGCATGCAGTAGAACTATTTTGCAAAAAGGAAAAATCATTATTTGATTGTTTTGCCATTTTACAAGAGCATAAAAATATTTTTCCTGCAAGTGCATTGCGGTTATTTTTTACAGCCAACCATGATGAAAATAGTTGGAATGGTACCGAGTATGAAAAGTATGGACTGTTTGCAAAAGCCCTTGCAGTATTTGCATGTACATATATAGGTATTCCACTTGTGTATAGCGGGCAAGAACTACCAAATAAAAAACGATTGCAATTTTTTGATAAAGATCCAATAGAATGGCAACCCACTGTAGAGTTGCATAATTTTTATAAAACACTGTTTGCGCTTCGTAAAAGAAATGTTGCATTGTATTCATCTAAAAATACAACCATCATTTTCTTTGAAGCGTTATTGGATAAAAATATTTTAGCATACCAACTAAAAAATGAAAACGAAGAAGTTATTGTGTTTTTAAATATGAATGATGAAAGTATTTTAGAGTACATTAATTTACCTATAGCAAATAGTTTGTACAAGAATATATTTACAGAAATAGTAGAGGAGATACCTAATAAATATTTACTGAAATTAGATGTAGGTTGCTATGTTGTTTTTGAAAAATTGATGTAGACAAGTAGCTTTAAAAATTTTTAAAAACCAGTATTTAATGACTTTGCAAATGCAAAAAAAGCGAAGGCACACATCTAGATAACAAAATATTTTGAGAAAGATTAAAGCTGTTTTAGAGCATTTTTCTATGATATTTTTTGAAACTTATTTGTAAAGTTAACATATAACTTATTTCAAAAATTCAATAAATTCTGTTTGATTTTCACAATTAGAATAAAACAAACCAGAATAGAATTTAACATAATTACATTTAAAACTATTAGCAGATTTATATTTAGTAATTAAAGACCACAACAATATTTTTAGTTTGTGTACAAATTAATGTACATATTTTTTATACTATTAAATTAGCAAAGAGATTTTCTCTCACATTAATATTAGTAGATTAACAAAGTTGCTTCTTCTTACATTTTATGGGTTTATACCTATAAAATCAATTTGTAAATGAACCTTTTGATATTGGGGCTAAAATTTAGAAACTAATAAATTACATTAAGTTTATTAAGTTATAAATTCATAATCTCTCAGATTATGAAACCTATTTGTTGCACTTATTAATTGAACTTACAAAAATTTTAATAGCTAATTTAATATGTTACCAAAACGTTCTATTTGTTCCGAACAAAGTACTTATTTATAAACAATTGAATAGCCCAATACTTTTATCACCTAAACCATTAACTTAACTTTCTTCCGATTGCTGTAAAACACTGTCTTACTGCTAAACACACAAAAACAATACTTCACTTTGATATATTAGTAAAGCTCAACTTCAAGGTTTGCTAAAGCAAATTTAAATCTGCTAAAAAAGAATAAGTTGGTTTCTAATTAACATAAAAGTTGTGTTTCACATCATATTAGCAATAGTTAAGAACATCATTAAAAAATTAAAAATACCATTTACTAATTTTATTAATAAAATATTATCCAATACCATTGAATAACCAAATTTAAAAACCCAACTTATGAGTGATAAATTATTACTGGACTTTTTAAAGGATAAAAAAAACTATAAAAATGTTAATTACATAGCTGTTCAAGGGATTTTAAATTCAAAAGACGGAGCAAAAAATATTTTAAAAGAAATAAAAGATATGATGATTGATAATTACCAAGCCACCAATAATATTTTTGGTATTGATATAATAAATCTGGCTAAAAAAGCATCGTAATTTGCTAAAAGTAAATTGCTTATTGAAACAAGTTTTTCGTAGGGGAAAGATAAAATTGCTGTC
>JANXOQ010000376.1 GCA_025357775.1 Ferruginibacter sp.
AGAATAAAATAATAAATTATTTACTCTCCACATATTACCTCTGGATTTGTTTTCATTATAAATACTGAGGTAATATGTGGAGAATAAAATAATAAATTATTTACTCTCAAATTATAGGAATTAAAGAATATATCTTTGCATATTAATCATATCTATGAAAAAAATAATTGAAGTAGAACTTTTTGAACAATCTTTTTCTTTAATTATTAAATATTTGCAGAATAGGGATCAAAATAATATTTTAAATACAAGCTGAAAATAATTTTTGCATATACTCGTAGCCCATCTCTTTGGCATACTTCATATTCTGTTCAGGTACGTCATGTATATTAGGATGCATATCTACAGCCTTACTTACACTATCTTCTCTTAAAAAATGTAACATAGGGTAAGGGGAACGATTGGTGTAATTAGAAGGATCTAGATTTGTACTGTTAGCAAATAAATATTGTGGATGAAAACTTGCTATTTGGTATATACCTTCATAATTTTCATTTTCTAATAACTGTTCTGCTTTATCTACAATATCTAAATAATTTATAAATGTATCAAAGCCTTCAGGCAAAATTACAAGAGCAGTTTCTATTTTTTTAATTGTATCTAATAGATTAAATATTTTAGCAACTGTTTGCAAAACTGTTTGCTTATTAGCATCAAATAATACTTCGTAGTGAATACTACCACGCTTTATTTCTCTTGCTGCAAATGGGCAAAAATTACAGCCTACTACTACATCTACTATCCATTTTTTTGTTCGTACAATAATAGTATCACTATCTAAATGATGCATAGTATTATTTTTATGACATTGAATAAATATACAATTGCTCTACTTTTTTTCTTGCCCATTCTGTTTTACGCAAAAATTTTAATGAAGAATTTATTGTTGGGTTTGTTTTAAAACAATTGATATTTATTTGTTCTGCCAAACCTGCCCACCCAAAATGGTGTACCAAATCTGTGAGAATTAGTTTTAATGTTTTCCCATGCAATGGATCCTTAGATATCAACGTAAATTATTTTTGTAAAGATAGAGAATGTAAATTGTAGAATTAAACCAGCGAAAAAAAATGCAAGAACGAATTTTAAAAATAGCTCATCATCCGATATATGCGCATCCATTACCAGAAGGGCATCGCTTTCCGATGTTAAAGTACGAGCTAATACCCGAGCAGCTTTTGTATGAGGGTACTATTACGAAAGAGAATTTATTTGAACCAAACCCCTGTAGCAACGAAATTATTTTATGGACACACGATGTAGCTTATCTTGACAAATTATTAACACAAACCCTATCTGATAAAGAGCAACGGCACATTGGTTTTCCACAAAGCCCACAACTTACATTAAGAGAATTAATAATAACGCAAGGTACAATTGACTGCTGCCATTATGCTTTACAAAATGGTGTAGCATTAAATGTAGCAGGTGGCACACACCACGCCTTTGCAGATAGGGGTGAGGGTTTTTGTATGCTTAATGACCAAGCTATTGCAAGCAATTATTTATTAAAAAAAGAGTTGGTTAAAAAAATATTAATTGTTGATGTAGATGTACACCAAGGAAATGGCACAGCAAAATTGTTTGAAAACGAAAAAAGGGTTTTTACTTTTAGTATGCATGGAAAAAATAATTATCCTTTTCACAAAGAAAAAAGTGACAGAGATGTGGAATTGCTAGATGGTATTAGCAATGATACATACTTACAATTTTTAAAAAATGAAATTCCTAAGATTATAGAAGATGTAAAACCAGATATTGCATTTGTACTTGCTGGTGTAGATGTATTAGACACTGATAAATTTGGAAAATTAAATGTAACAATAGAAGGTTGCAAAGAAAGAGATAAGTATATTTTTACAATGCTAAAAGAAAAAAATATTCCTTGTGTAGTATCGCTGGGTGGTGGCTACAGTACAGATGTGAAAATAATAATGGAAGCTCATTGCAATACATTTAGGCTTGCTAAAGATATTTGGAACTTGTAAAATTAAAGTGTGTAGAAAAAGTCATAAATTTCTTTATGACTCTTTACCTTTCATTGGGGGTTTGACATTTTTGTATTATTGTATTTTTTATTTACCAACGAATATCTACTTAAAAAAAAATTATTTCCAGATTATAACTAGCATCCCAATAAAAATCATCAATGCTCCCACTAATATTTTTAAAGTAACCGGTTCTTTTAAAAAAATAAATGCGAGCAGAATTGTAATTATAATACTTCCTTTATCAATAGCAGACACTTCAGAAGCTTTTCCTAATTGTAATGCTTTATAATAAAACATCCAGGAAAAACCAGTAGCTATTGCAGATAGTATAAGAAATAACCAATTGCTTCTACTAAGTTCACTAACCTTAGTACTATTTGCTTTAAATAATACAACAGCCCATGTAATAAACAAAATAATTGATGTGCGTATAGCTGTGGCCAAATCTGAATTAACGTTTTTTAACCCTGCTTTTGCAAAAATGGTTGTAAGTGCAGCAAATAAAGCGGAAGCTAAAGCATATAATAACCAGTTAGGCATTTCTAATATTTTCTGACTGATAGTTTTTATAAATTATCCGGAGCAAACTTGGCAACACAATTAGGAGTAGTGGCAGGGCTGCTAAAAATCCTCCAATTACAGCAATAGCCAAAGGTTGATGTAATTGTGCTCCAGTACCAATACCTAATGCCAATGGTGATAATGCTATGATGGCACCTAAAGCAGTCATTAGTTTTGGCCGTAACCTTGTAGATATTGAGTATATAATAGATTCGTCAACAGATTTTTCTAGCAATGATTCTTTGAATTGAAGAAAAGTGAAAATAGCATTTTCGCCAATAATTCCAACAATCATTATTAAACCTGTGTAGCTGCCAACATTTAATGGGGTGTTTGTAAAATACAAAGCAAGATAGCTTCCCGAAATTCCTAAAACCGCAATAAACAGAATTGCAAATGCTACCTTGAACTCTTTAAACAAAAAAAGAATTACTCCAAAAACCAATAGGCTTGCCGTTATTAAAATCAATAATAATTCTTTAAATGATTGTTGCTGGTCTGCATAAGCACCCCCATATTCAATGTGATACCCTTGTGGCAAATTAATTTTAGACTTGATGGCAGCCTGAATATCTTTCATTGCACTTCCTAAATCTCTTTTATCTAAACGAGCAGTAATAACACCCATTGACTGTAAGTTTTGCCGCTGAATTTCGGCATCTCCTGCATTAACTTTAACAGAAGCAAGTTCTATTATTGGTTTTAATTTTCCGTTTGGCAAAAATATTTCTAGTTTAGATAAATCGGTAACACTAATTTTTCTGCTTCCAGGGTAAACTGTTCTGACAATGTTAACTTGTTCTTTTTCAAATATATTTCCAACAATATTTCCTTGAAGCGAATTTTGAATTTGATTTTGCAAATTGGTCGGTGTAATGCCAAATTGAGCTAACTTAATATAATTCGGTTCAATGCTTATAGATGGTCCTGCAATGACAACCCCGTCAAAAACATCTGCTGTTCCTTTTACAGTGCCTATCAATTCTGCTATCTGCTTCGAATATTCCCTTAACTTATTGTTGTCATTTCCAAAAACTTTTATTTCAACAGGCTCTACAGAGCTTGTTAAATCGCCAAGCATATCTCCAATTACTTGACCAAATTCTATCCGAAGTGCAGGTTGTGTAACTTCAATTTTTTTTCTAATATCATTGATGACTTCTTCTGTAGTTTTTGACCGATTCTTTTTAAGTTGTATGAGGTAATCTCCCCTATTTGGCTCTGTTATAAAAAAGCCCATTTGTGTACCAGTGCGGCGGCTGTATGCCTGCACTTCAGGGACTGCTGTAATTATCTTCTCACATTGTCTAAGCATCCTATCTGTTTCTTCAAGTGATGTTCCGGGCGGAGAATTGTAATCCAGCACAATACTTCCTTCATCCATTTCGGGCAGAAAACCAGTTTCTAATTTAGGCAAGATGAAATAAATAGAAAACGCCAATAACCCAACAATAGCAAAACTCAAGTATGGTCTATGAATGAAAAAAGCAACCCACCTCTGACTTTTTACCGAGTGTATTTTATGCTCTTTCCATATTTTCAACCGCTGTTTTGCTGTTAGTTTCTTTTGAATATTTTTTTTGTGCCTGCTTAATAAAAGGTATATGACTGGTAATCCAATCCATGTTACTAAAAAAGAGCAAACCAAAGTGATTATCATTGTATCCGTCATTACTTTAAAATAAGCACCTGCAACGCCACTCATAAGTACAAAGGGAAAGAATATTACAATAGTGCTTACTGATGAGCCAACCATTGCAGGAAAAAGATAATGAACAGCCTTACGTACGACAGTTGAATTTGTTTCTGCAGGATGTTCTTCGTGTGTACGGTGAATTTGCTCCACAACAACTATGGCATCATCAATAATTAACCCGATTGCCGCAGCTATGGCCCCTAAAGTCATTATATTAAAAGTGTACCCAATGGCATATAGAATAATAAGCGTTAAACCCAATGTAACGGGTATAGTAATTAATATGGTGGCACTGGCTTTTAGCGACCGAAGAAATAAAATTGCCACAACAATTGCCAGTAATAAACCTATCCACAAGCTATCGTTTACACTTTTAATAGAATCATTTACAAAATCTGCCTGTACATAATAGGGCTGTATCGTTACACCTTTAGGAAGAACATTTCGTAATTCTTTTATTTTAGCTTCCATACTGTTTGAAACAAAAAGTAAATTTGCATTTGGCTGCTTTATTATTGCTACTAATAAGCCGTCTTGCCCGTTTGCATTTATTTTTGTAAACTCCACTGCTTCTTTTATTTCTACATCTGCTATGTCTTTTATATATATAATTCTTTTTCCGTTATTGCTAATAACAATATTCTGCAAATCTTCTTTAGAGTGTACAGTGGCATCAGTAACTGTAAGGTATAAAAAGCGATAGTCAGCTAAATAGCCATTGCTCTTTATAAAATTAGTGGCACTTAAAGCTGTAGTAACTGCATCGGGTGTTACAGAAAGAGAACTCATTTTTCGTGGATTGAATTCTAACCAATATTCTTTGGTTTTTCCACCAATTATCCGCACTTCAGCCACTCCATCCACCTGGCTCAGAAAAGGTTTTATTGTGTAAACTGCCAGTTGCTTTAATTCAATGGGAGATTTATTATGGCTTTCCAATGTATAACCCATTACTGGCAAAATGGAAGGGTTCATTTTTTCAACAGTTATTGATACATCCGGCGGCAAGTTGTTTCTAATCTCACTTATTTTTGATTCAATTCTTTGCTGGCTTAAATCAATATTTGCTTTCCAATCTATGAATGCAGAAATTTCGCAACTACCCCGGCTGGTGGTACTTCGTATCAATTTTAAATCAGGAATTTGTTTAACTGCATTCTCCAATGGCCTGGTTACATTCACCATCATTTTATTGACTGGCTGAAGCCCACCATCTGCAATAATTTTTATTTTAGGAAAAGTAATTTCAGGAAATAAAGAAGATTGCATTTTGTTGTAAGCAAAAATGCCCCCAAAGATGATTAGCAATAATACAAGGCTTATTGGGTTTTTATGAGACAAAAAATATTTTTGCATTACCTATTCTTTAACTATTTGAACTTTTGCGGTATCAGCTAATCCATAATTACCAGTAAGCAATATTTTGTCACTTACTGAAAATGCTGGTGAAATTATTTCAACTCTTTCGGCTGTTTCAATTCCTCTTTTTAATGAAACTTTTACTGCAAAGGAATCATTAATCATTTTCATTACCCAGAATTCATCCTGCGTTTCATTGGTAAGAACTGCAGACCTTGGTAATGATACGGTGGTCTTTTTATAAGACTTTATAACCTTCACCTTTGCAATCAGGTTTTCAGGCAATGGGTGAGTAGTGGAAACTTTTAAAACTATACTTTGTGTTTGTGATGCTGCATCCATTGTTGGCATATTTCCGCTAATAGTTCCAATTAGCTTTTCACCATCAGGCAGTACCATTTCAAGGTTTTTTTTGTTTACCACAAACGGACGAAGTTCGTAGGGCATATCTAATAAGAAAACAAAACTTCTGGTATCTGTTATTATGGCTAATTGTTCCCCATCCTGTACATAATCGCCTGCCTGATGATTAATTTGCGAAACAAAGCCACTTCCATTTGCTTTGATGGAATTAATACCTGTAAACTTAAATGAAGAGTCAAGTACATTGATAGAGTTGCCAATACTTTGCGATTCTTTGGTTTTTACAGAATATAGCAACTGACCTAAGCTTATATATTTATTCAACTGCACATTTGCTGTTTGCAAATAGCCGGTTGCGTTTGCCCTAACAATCCATTTTTGTAAAAAAGAAGATGTCGCATTTAACTCTACAAAATCTTCCATAGGTTCAGCACTTATTGAAGTAACAGTAACAGGAGTTCTACCTTCAGTAATGTTTTCAACGCTTGCCTCCTTTTTGCTTTTACAGGAAATAATTTGTATGACCAATAAAAAGTATAAAAAATTTATTCGCATAAGTATTACCTGTTCCAGTAGTTTAGTTGATTAATTGTTTGCAGCCTGGCAATCGTATTCTGTGTAATGAGGTTTTGTGCAATAATATAATTGTTTAACGCCAATACAAAATCTGTTATTCTTACTTCTCCAACTTCTAATAATTTGCCGTTTACGTCTATCAGGCTTTGTGTATATTTTAGTTGGCTTTTAATATCTGTAAGCAAACTTTCAGTTGCATTTAATTGCTGCAAAAGCTGGGCAACCTGCTGCTGGTATTGTATTAGAAAAAAAGACTGATAATTTTTTCTTGTTAGCTCTGCAATATTAATTTTGCCATACTGCATTTTTTTTTGTTTCCCATCATATATCGGCATAGTAAAACTTACACCAAAACTTGTTCCGATATTTTTATACGGAGTGTTAGCCAGTGTTGAAATAAAACCCCCATCGGCAAAGAGATTTATTTTAGGTCTGTAATTAATATTTATAAGTTGTTTACTGTTATTTAGTTTTAAACTGTCAATTACAAATTGTTTGAATAATGGGGATTTGAATGCGCCTAACAAGGGATTGAATTCAATTTCAGGTTGTATCAATTCTACGAAGGAGGTGTCTAAAATGCCGCAGATGTAATTTAAAGTCGCTATGTCATTTAGATATTGAATATTTAATTGCTTTGAAATCAAACTCTGCTGCTGCATAGTAACAACAAATGCTAAATAGTCGCTTTGCTTATATACATTTGCTTGTGTAAGCTTCTTTAATATAACCTCTTGCTTTAATAATAGTTTGCTTATTTCTTTATTAAAATTCACCTGTTGCAAGCTTCCAAATGCTGTTATGTATTGTGCAGTAATAGTTCGTTTAATATCTTGTTCTGTTATTTTTGAAGAATTTCCTAACCCAGTTTGCTGTAATTGCAGGTTTTCAAATTGAGCAATAAGGTTTTGTTTATTTGGCAAAAGTTTATTGATGCCAATAAGCGCATTAAAGTTTCCTCCATTCGTAATGGCTCCATCGTACCCAAACCCATTTATTACTGGAGCGTATGTGTTAAAGCTGCTGCCTGTAACTTGTGGCTTTGCAGTAGCCCGTATAAGCAGGCTGTCATATTTAATAGAAGCAACCTGATTACGGATATCTTTTAATAATGGGCTATTTAAAAAGGCTTTAGTAACATAGTATGCAAGTTGATTATTTTGAGATATACCCTTAAAATTTAGTACACAAAAACAAACAACTAATATGCGCTTCATAAATTTCATTACTTAATCATTTATTTGCCAATCGCTATAATCTGAAATGTTCCTGCTTTCATTTTAGGTCTACCTTTTTCGTTATTAGCCAAAGGCTCAAATTCTGCTGTGGGCAAATATAAGAAATGGGTTGCATTGTCAATCGCAATAGTTCTTGCACCCTTTTTGGTTGGTATGTTTTCAATGAGTTTAAATTTGTTTGCATTTTCTTCTTTAATTACAGACATTGTTCCATCTGCTCCATTGCTGGTAAAAATGTTTTTAGTTTTATCATCAAATGCTACCCCATCGCAGCCATCACCTATAGCTAACTTATCAATAATTTTACCATTGGTTGCATCTACAATTACTAACATTTTTTCGCAACCTGCAAAAAGCCTTTTTGTTGCTACATCAATTGCAAGTCCAGTAGGGCTTTCGCCTGGTAAAATACTCCAATGATTTAGCACCTTAAATGTTTTCATATCTATAACTACTATTTCATTTTTATCTTCCACGTTTACAAATAGTTTTCCTTGGCCATCACTTACAGCAGTTTCTGGTTTGCCCCCAACATTTATACTGTCTATTAATTTATCACTTACTGGGTCTATGATAGATAAGTTTTTACTGCGACCATTGCAGGTTATAATTTTTTTAGAAAAAGATTCATACATAATTGCATCAGGATTTTGCCCTGTTCCTATTTGACCTAAAACTTTATTAGTATTTATATCAAACACCGTTATATTATTTAACCTACCGTTACTTGTGTATCCTTTTTTATTGGTAACATCAAATGCAATACCATGTACTCCTGTTGTGTTTTCAATTACACCAACAGAATCGCCAGTGCGTTTATCTAAAATATTTACTTGTGTACCGTGGCTCACATACAACCAATTATGCACTGGCGAAATAGCCAAGTAATCCCAACCACCAGCACTGGCTATATGAAATGTATTAACGATATGTAAGCCAGTTTTTTCCTGAGCGTTTACTTTTAAGATTGTAAACAGTGTTAGCGTAAGTAGTAACTTTTTCATTATTAAATTTTAAGAATATAAAAAAAGAGTAACACACAGCTTCTCTTCATAAAAATATTTAGTCTTTAACTTCTTTCAAAAATTTTCCATCAGCATCAAACATTACGTCTTTACCTTCTACTTCAGCTTCGTAATTAATAGTACCATCTACTTTTGTAATTTTGCCCCTGCTTTAATATTCTTTCCTTTATGGTGTTCTTTCACGTATGCTAACACAGTTGCAGGTAAGTCAGCTACTTTAATTTCCATTTCACTTTCTGTCATGCTTCCATTAGCTATAAATAAAGCAGACATAGTTGTGCCATTCATCTTAAACCCAGCTTCATATTTACCATCTTCTTTTTCCCACTTTGCTTTATTGTTAGGATACGTTTTGGTAAATGCCGCTTTTACAGCCACTGGCACATTGGCTTCTTTTAATTTTTGAGCATTGGCAGTAAAAGCAACTGAAATAGTTAGCATGGCTGTATCATGAAACTACTATATAAAAAAGTTTTACTTAAAAAAAATATTAGTTGCCATGTTTGTGGAAGATATTTAACTGTTTATAAGCCAAAAAAAACAAAAATACTATTATAAATATGGTACCATTGGTTGTTGTTGTAATAAAAGAGCTAGTGAATTTTATGAATCATTTGTAACAATGCTTGGGCATTATAAAGTATCTTTAGTGATAGCTTATACGAAATCATAGAAATGCAAATGTTCAATTTATGCATCAGCTATTTGTGGAGAATAACGGATTCGAACCGTTGACCTATTCACTGCCAGCGAAGCGCTCTACCAACTGAGCTAATTCCCCAAAAGATTACAAATATTATCTTATAAACCCACTGTTCAAAAAAACTCCGAAACTATTTCGGAGTCTTAAACTTTTCGAAAATATTCCACAACATTCAACTTTGTATTAGTCACCCCAAACCTCATCCTCTCCTTTCAACCATTTTTTTACTAAATCGTTTGTTACAGATTTAGGGCGCTCAAGAGGGAAACCAAAAACTCTATCCCAACAAAGACTAGCTAATACCCCTAATGCACGACTTACACCAAATAAAACAGTATAAAACTCATACTCTACCATACCATAATGTACAAGCAATGCACCACTATGTGCATCTACATTAGGCCATGGATTTTTTATTTTTGCTTTACTGCTTAATATTGGAGGTACTGCTTCATAAATATTCCATACTGTTTGTACCAATTTATCGTCTGGCATATGCTTTTTTCCAAACTCCATTTGAGCTGTAAAGCGTGGGTCAGTTTTTCTAAGTACGGCATGGCCATAGCCAGGAACTACTTTTCCCTCAGCCAAAGTTTTTTCTACGTATTCTGTTATTTGTTCTTTGGTAGGGTTATCGCTTCCTATTTGCTCACGCAGTTCAAAAATCCATTTTATTACTTCTTGATTTGCTAAGCCATGTAATGGACCCGCAAGTCCATTCATACCAGCTGCGAAACTAAGGTAAGGGTCACTTAATGCAGAGCCAACCAAATGAGTTGTATGAGCAGATACATTACCTCCCTCATGGTCTGCATGTATTGTCATATACAAGCGCATAAGTTCTTTAAAACCTTCATCTTCGTAGCCCATCATGTGAGCAAAATTACCTGCCCAATCAAGCAATCCATTAGGTTGTATATGCACTCCTCCTTTATATTTTCTTCTATAAATATATGCAGCTATACGAGGCAATCGAGCAATTAAATCCATCGTATCATCAAAGGTAGCTTCCCAATAATCTTTTTTACTCATGCCTTGTGCATAACGTTTTGCAAAGGTACTTTCTGTTTGTAAAGCCATCACAGCTACTACAAATTGTGTCATAGGGTGTGCCGTTATAGGCAGTGCTTCAATAGTGGCAAATACATGGTTAGGCACATGGCTCCTACGCTGCCACACACTTGTAAGGTGGTGTGCATCATCTTCTGTAGGCAAATCACCCACTAACATTAAATAAAATAACGCTTCTGGCAATGGCTCAGAGCCTCCAGGCGCTTTTGGCAATTTTTCTTGCAATTCTGGTATAGAGTAACCTCTAAACCTTATACCATCTTGAGCATCAAGCAGAGAAGTTTCTGTAACTAAACCTGTAATACCACGCATACCTTGGTATACCTGTGCAAGAGTAACTTCCCCAATTTTTTTATCTCCATGCTCTTTTAGCATTTCTTTCATTTCCGCCCCTACTACATCTGCTTTTTCTTTAAAGCGTTGTTTTATAATTCCCATGATATTGAGTTGTGAATGTGATTTTAATATTCAATTAAATACTTAAAAAAATTAATAATTATGTAAATTGATTGTTATTTAGTTGGGTAAGACATACTCAGTGATAAGTTTATTTAAAAGTAATCAATACTAAATTAACAATGATTAAAATTACGAAGCTAAAAACTGTAAAACAAACTATTTATGATAAAAGTTTAATAAATTTTTAAAATCTATTATGAATGTAAATTTATTTAAAAATAGGTGCAAAATTATTTGTAAAAAAACGAAATGTTATATAATAAAGAGGGTTTTTAGCGTTATGGGAGAATTTGAAGAATGTAAAACCCAGTAATAATACCTTGTATTGAAATATTGTTAAAAACAAGTACTAATGTATGGCAATGTTTGTAAAGCCCGAACCAAAGCCCAATAATGAATTAATCTGGATTATGCATTTAAAACAATACAAGGTATATATAAATGATAAATAAATTACAACCATATAAAATTTCTTATGTTACTTATCTTCAATATAGAGTTTTAAACGAAAATTAATTTTTAAAAATTACCAAATTTGTAATCTGGATTAAACTCAATACATATTGATAATCATTGAACTTTTTAATAATACAATAGCATAAATTATATCATATTGATATTTATGCTTTCGATTTAAAGTTTTTAATAGTAGCAAACAAACTATTATCATTATCAATTTCTGCATAAGAAAATTTTAGATTGGTAGGGTGTAATAGAAGTTTGGCTACAATTTGATTATAACAATCACTGCTAAGTACAGGCAGCAATTGGCGAACATTGTTAGCATCGTATTGATGTAATAAAGGCATTAAAATTGGCAACCAATGTTTTGGTTTAATGGCTACCCACTCATTATTTATTTTTAGTAAAAGATAACAGTAAATATATAAAAGCTGTGTTGCAGTATTTTGCCAAACAATGGCTTGGATATGTCTATCTCTAATTTTATTATTTTTTGATTTTATTAATATGAATTGATTATTAGTGTTGACTTCTAAAAAATTAATATTCCATATATACTTTAAAGTAGCGGCGATTATATTTTGATTAAAATTTTTATCATTACAATCAACTTTTAAGAAATTAGCTGATAAATTAAAAATTAACACTTGGTTTGATACACTAAAGATGTAATTATTTTTATCATTTTTAAAAGCACTATTCATTAAATTTTGCCAAGCAATTGTAATATTTGTACTATTTAATAATTCTTCAATTTTACTATAAAAATATTTATTATAGTGATTGTGCATACCATAAATAAAGGCATGTTCATTTATGTTGTATTGGTTTTGAAACCATAAGGTGAGACAATTAAATATTTTTAAATCGATTAAACTGCACGGATAATGTAGATTAACTTCGTGAAAACAAAATTGATTTTCAGAAATTTTACA